>CALLQQ010000121.1 GCA_938014915.1 uncultured Clostridia bacterium | reverse complement strand
TGGCTTAAAGCCCGAAAGCCCCTCTCCCCCTTTTTCTATTTTCGCATATATCCTGGTACTTCTAGTATATTCTAACTAATAATAGTTGTCAAGGTCTATTTTATTGGGATTCCTGCCCTAATTGCCATTATCGGCGTCGGCGGTGATGATGGAGATGCACTTAAATTTTACTTTTTCATACTTTAATTTTGTCACTTTCCATTGTGAAAAAAGCCCTTAATAGGGTATTACCCTATTAAGGCTTTAGTTAAATGCGGTTAGTTTATGCGATCCATAACTACTTATCTAATGGTTTCATCGTCGGGAAGAATAGCCCATCACGGATTGATGAGCTGCCCGTAAGGAACATTACAAGGCGATCAAGCCCAATTCCAAGTCCTCCCGTCGGCGGCATTCCATATTCTAATGCATTGATGAAATCCTCATCAACATCATTTGCTTCCATATCGCCAAGCGCCTTTAGGCTTGCCTGATGTTCGAATCTCTCCCGTTGGTCGATTGGATCGTTCAATTCGGAAAATGCATTCGCATATTCTCTGCCCAAAATGAATAGCTCGAATCTTTCAGTATATGCGGGATCGCTCGGCATCTTTTTAGCCAGTGGTGAAATTTCGACTGGATGACTTGTTACAAAAGTAGGCTCGACGATCTTTTCCTCAGCGAATTCCTCAAAGAAAAGGTTGAGTATATCGCCCTTTAGATGGTGTTTCTCGCATTTTACATTATGCTCTTTGGCGATTTCGTGCGCCTGTTCAGTCGTATTAATTTCATTAAAGTCGATGCCTTTATGCTTTTTGACGGCATCAAGCATGGAAATCCTCTCAAAAGGTTTATCTAAATCCATTGTGACGCCTTCATATTCGACTATTGATGTGCCATTAACCGCCTTTGCAACATACCTAATTAAATTCTCGGTTAAGTCCATCATGCCATTGAAGTCGGTATATGCTTGGTACAATTCAAGCAATGTGAATTCGGGATTGTGCCGTGTGGAAATTCCCTCATTCCTGAATACCCTGCCAATTTCATACACTCTATCGAATCCACCGACAATTAGGCGCTTTAAATGCAGTTCCAATGCTATTCTCAAGTATAAATCCATATCAAGCGCATTGTGATGCGTGATGAAGGGCCTTGCCGCTGCTCCCCCAGCCATCGTATGTAGGACTGGAGTTTCAACTTCTAGGAAATTCTCATTATCAAGATAGTTCCTTATCTCGCGGAGTATCTTGCTTCTTTTAATGAATGTAGTTTTCACATCGGGATTAACGATTAAATCAAGATACCTCTGACGGTATCGAATTTCCGTATCCTTTAGCCCGTGCCATTTTTCCGGAAGTGGTAAGAGTGACTTCGATAATAGGGATACTTCCTTCGCGTGGACGGAAATTTCCCCCCGTCTAGTGCGGAATACCGTTCCCTTAACGCCGACTATATCGCCTAAATCCCATTTCTTAAATTCAGTAAAGTTATCCTCACCAATATCGTTCACCTTAACATAAACCTGAATTCTGTCCGTATGGTCACGAACATCGATGAAATTTGCCTTTCCCATATCACGTCTACTCATCATTCTACCTGCGATGCTGACATCTGTGCCCTCTAACACCTCAAAATCATCTCTAATTTGCTGCGCATAGGCATCAACATCATAGGTTGTGACTAGATATGGGTCATTGCCCTGCTCCTTTAATTCGGAGAGTTTGCCCAGTCTAATGCGTTTTTGTTCGGTAATTTCCTCCTCCTGCTGTTCAGGGGTTAGGATTTCTTCTGTAATATTACCGTTTTCACTCATCTTATTTACTTCCTTTCGCTAGAAAAAATTGCTATTTTGCAATTTCAATTATTTCAAAATCAATACTTCCCATCGGGGCGTCAACTTTAACTATATCGCCGACTTTACCACCAATTAGTGCACGACCAATTGGCGATTCATCCGATATTTTATTTTGCTCGGGATCAACTTCCTTAGAGCCGACGATGCGCATTTCAAGCACTTCATTCATTTCAACATCTTTAACCTTTACCCTATTACCGATGTTAATTGTTTCGGTTGATAGTTCATCCTCGTCAACGATTTTGACATTTTTAAGAGTACGCTCAATCTCTGCTATTCTTGCTTCCATTAATCCTTGTTCATTCTTTGCCTCATCATATTCGCTATTTTCCGATAGATCGCCGAATGATAATGCCGCTTTTATTTTCTCCGCAATTTCACGTCGCTTGACTGTCTTTAATGTTTCTAACTCATGCTCAAGCGCCAAAAGCCCCTCATGCGTAAGTACCGTTGGTTTCGTAGCCATATTAAAGCTCCCCTTTTTTTCTATATATTTCTATTAAATTTGATACAATAACTTGGTATTTGCCGTAAAAAATAACACCGCACCATATCGCACGGCTCGTAACATTGTATGATTTATTTTCTACTGTCAACACTGTTTTGCCAATTCTTTTCAAACACTCAGTATACATTATATAAAATTCAAATCAATGTGTCAATACCCATTGATTTGAATTCAAGTTTTATAATGATTTTAATATATTAGCTCTTAGACGCTGATATGACTTCAATTGCTTTCTTCAATTGTGTATCTTCTTCATCGCTCAATGTACCGATCTTCGGCACTAGTTCAGGATTTAGATCCTGCTCATAGTCCGGCTTTAGTCCCTCGCCATCATAATTATTCTTGCTTGGCGGGTAATAGAATGCCGTCGTCAGCGTGATTGCACTGCCATCTTGTAAAGTATAGGTATTCTGCATTACACCTTTGCCATATGTTGTAACCCCGACCAGCTTACCTTTATCATAATCTCTAATAGCAGCAGCAAAAAGCTCCGCCGCACTAGCAGTATTTTCATTAACGATTACCACCATCGGCAATTTGATATGATCAGCATCGGATGTTCCTAGCACCTCTTCCTCGCCTGATTTATATACTGCATAAGCAATATCCCCCTCGGGCAAAATGCGATCAAGCACGCCAACAACGGAATTGACGGAACCGCCGCCATTATTCCTCACATCAAATATTATGCTAGTTACGTTATCATCCATCACTGATTTTAATGCTTGATTAAACTGCTCCAATGTGGTGCTGTTAAATTCGCTAATGCGAATATACCCGATACTATCTATAACCCTCTCCGTTACGGATACTATATCAATTCGCTTCCTAGTTAGTTCAAAATCAATATCTTCACCGCCACGACGCACCGTGATGCTAACCTTTTCGCCTTCCTCGCCACGAATGGCAGAAACTGCGCCGTCGTATCCTAGTTTGAGGACATCTTCACCATCGACTTTAACGATAATATCATCGACTTTAAGTCCTGCCTCTAGCGCTGGTGACTTCTCATTAATTACAGTAATCTGAATATATCCACTTTCCTCTTTACTGACTGTTATGCCGACGCCGACAAGTTTGCCCTCTCCGGCAAGGCGTTCAGCAGTGTATTCCTCGGCGGAATAATATCTAGCATATTTATCGTTTAATCCGTCCATATATCCTTGCGCTATCGCATCTTGGATTGCATCTTCATCTATTGTGCCATTATAATTAGTGCGTACTCGTGAGTCGATCTCGGCTAATTTTTT
>CALLQQ010000120.1 GCA_938014915.1 uncultured Clostridia bacterium | reverse complement strand
ACTTTAAAGCTTGGGTGCCTATTATGAATGGTTGCAATAACTTTTGCACTTACTGCGTTGTGCCGTATGTCAGGGGTAGGGAGAAAAGCCGCCAATCAAAATCAATAATAGCAGAGGTTAGGGAGCTTGTAGCTAGCGGATATAAAGACATTACCCTACTTGGGCAGAATGTAAATTCCTATGGGAAAGGGCTTGACGAAAGCATTACTTTTGCGGGATTGCTCCAGAAGCTTAACGAAATTGAGGGAGATTTTCGCATTAACTTCATGACGTCACACCCAAAGGATGCTACATTCGAACTTATTGACACCATCGCCGAATGCGACAAAGTTAGCAAATTTCTTCATCTTCCTGTCCAATGCGGCAGTGATCGCATATTAAAGAAGATGAATCGCCACTATACTGTTTCAAGATATATGGAGCTAATCGAATATGCTAAAAAGCGCATTCCAGATGTTGCTTTATCGTCCGACATTATCGTTGGATTCCCTGGAGAAACGCATAGCGACTTCTTGGAAACATTGGATTTAATTAAGCAGGTTGGATACATTAATCTATATACCTTCATTTACTCAAGGCGAGAAGGTACAAAGGCGGCATTGATGGAAGATGTTGTTAGCGATGAGCAAAAAGGAGAATGGTTCACTCAACTTCTTAGCGTACAAAAAGAGATAGCTAGGAGGGAATTCGCTAAATATGTTGGCAAACAAATGAGAATTCTAGTTGATGGGTCGGGCAAGACTGATTCCGATCTTTTGACCGGCAGGACTGAGGGGAATATCATCGTGGATTTCGATGGTGATAAGAATCTTATTGGCGATTTCGTGCGTGTCAAAATAGTAAAATCATTAGGATGGGCACTTATCGGTGAGATAATACAGTAAAATATGGAGGAACAAAAAATGGATGTAATTCAAATGACAAGGGAACTAGGGAAGTTAATTCAGCAGGACGATAGATATAAGGAATATCATGCTGCAAAAAAGATTAATGATGAAGATACAGCTTTACAGGAAAAGATAGGTGAATTTAATTTAAAAAGAATTGACCTCAACAATGCAATGGGCAAAGAAAATACCGATCAAGAGAGATTAACCGCATTAGATGCCGAAATAAAGCGCCTATATGCTGATATTATGGGAAACCCCAATATGGCATTGTTCAACGAAGCAAAAAAGAATATGGATGGTATGTTGGCTGAGATAAATATGATTATCACAATGTCCGCAAATGGCGAAGATCCCGAAACTTGTGTTGTGGAAGATACATCATGCAGCGGTAGTTGCAGTGGCTGCTCAGGATGCTAACGACTATAAATTATAATGATGTGGAAAGAGTGAATGTAATTGAAAGACTTATCTAAACTATCGCCGATGATGAAGCAATATATGGAAATTAAAAATAAATATCCTGACCATATTGTGTTTTTTAGACTCGGCGATTTTTATGAGATGTTTTTTGATGATGCCTCACTTGTCGCCAAAGAATTAGAACTGACCTTAACGGGCAGGGATTGCGGACTGGAAAACCGTGCTCCAATGTGCGGTGTTCCTCACCATAGTAGTGAAATTTATATAAAGCGCCTTATTGATAAAGGTTATCGAATTGCTATATGTGAGCAAACTAGCGATCCCGCATCTAGTAAGGGCATCGTCGATAGAGATGTTGTTAGGATTGTTACTCCGGGCACTCTTGTAGAATCGACAATGCTGGATGAAAATAAAAATAATTATGTATGCTCAATATATATAAAAGGCAGGTCTGCTGGCATATCGTTCGCCGATATGTCAACAGGCTCTGTTCATGTTTTTGAAAAATCGGGGAAAACCGTTCAGAATGATGTAGTTAACGAGATTTCACGTTTTCTGCCATCTGAAATTCTATATAACGATGAATTCCTATCCTGCAAGGAGATTTACAACTTTATTAAGCAACATCTACCTAACTGTATTAGCGTCTTGTGCGATGACGATGATTTCAAATGCGATGATAGCAGTGTTATTTCCAGCCAATTCAAGGATAATGCAATTAATCTTGCCGAATTTAAGGAACATACTTATGCTAGATCTAGTCTTTGTGCACTTTTCTCCTACATACAGGAAACGCAGAAAAATACGATACAGAGGTTTACCGATATTAATTTTCACAAAGATGATGAATTCTTAGTGCTTGATTTTGCTGCACGGCGGAATTTAGAATTAACTGAAACAATTCGCAACAAGGAAAAACGTGGTAGTCTACTATGGGTATTGGATAAAACGAAAACTTCAATGGGGAAAAGGCTCCTCAAAACATATATCGAACAACCGCTAACAAACCCTGCAAAGATACTAAAAAGACTCGATGCCGTAGAGGAATTGATGAACAACCCCATCGTTCTAGGCGAGATTATGGACGGATTAACTAAAGTTTATGATTTAGAGCGATTAATGTCGCGTGTAGTGTATGGAATAGCCACTCCAAGAGATGTAAGCTCCCTTGCCTTTACAGCACGTAAACTCCCATTAATAAAGGAACAGTTAAGCATATTTGAAGTTGCACTCCTGAAGGAGATAAATTCTAACCTAAGCCCACTTGACGATATTCGTGTGCTTATAGAGAACTCAATTGTTGACGAACCACCAGCGAATCTTAAAGATGGTGGAGTATTGAAAGATGGATTCAACAAGGAACTTGATAGTTTAAGGCATATTGTGACGAATGGTAAGGAATTCTTATCTGAAATAGAAGAAGATGAACGCAAAAAGACGGGTATAAAAAATCTTAAAGTTGGTTATAACCGTGTGTTTGGGTATTTTATTGAGGTTTCAAAATCTAATATAGGGAATGTTCCCGACACATATGTAAGAAAGCAAACCCTCACGAATGCAGAGCGTTATATCACCGATGAATTAAAAGAAATAGAAACTAAAATTATCGGGGCAAAAGATAAAAGCCTAACTCTTGAGGCTGAAATATTTGCAGAAATAAAAAAATACATCGCAGCTAGCCTGCTTGAAGTGCAGGAAACTGCCGCCGCTATTGCCATGTTAGATGTGCTTTGCTCTTTTGCGACTGTGTCATTGAATAACGACTATCATCGTCCCGATATAACTTTAGATAATACGATAGATATTAAGGATGGTAGGCATCCAGTTGTTGAGGCGATGCAAACTGATGAAATTTTCGTACCGAATGATACCTATATTGATACGGCAAGTTGCAAGATGATTATACTAACCGGTCCCAATATGGCGGGGAAGTCTACATATATGCGACAAGTAGCATTAATTGTGCTAATGGCGCAACTTGGTTGCTTCGTCCCGGCGAAATCCGCTCGAATAGGTATCGTAGATAGGATTTTCACCCGTATTGGTGCATCTGACGATTTGACGGCGGGACAATCTACTTTCATGGTGGAAATGAGCGAAGTTGCCGATATCCTTAAATACGCAACAAAAAGGAGCCTTGTAATCCTCGACGAAATCGGTAGAGGAACATCGACTTTTGATGGAATAAGCATTGCACATGCAGTTGCGGAACATATCGCCACATCACGCAGATTAGGATGTAAAACTCTGTTTGCAACGCATTACCACGAACTCATTTCATTAGAACATGAAATTGATGGAGTAAAGAATTTTAGCGTTGCCGTCAGTAAAAAAGCTAATGTTGATGGAAATGACGATACGATAAAATTTTTAAGGAAGAGTGTTCCCGGCGGTGTCGACGATAGCTATGGTATTGAAGTATCTAAGCTAGCAGGAATACCGAATTCGGTAATCAATCGTGCTAAAGAACTCCTAGTTGATATGGAGCGTTCTAGCAAATTAAAAACATGGGATACTATCAAAAAGGCAATGCAAGATGATACGCAAATCGACTTCAATACATTGCAGCAGAATAAAATGATAAATTCATTAAAGGGCTTAAATATTGATGAGCTAACGGAAGATGAAGCGAAAAATCTCCTACACGAGATAGCGAATTTATCATAGGAAAGAAGGGGAGTTAATTGGCTAAAATTCAAGTTTTAGATAAGGCTGTTTCAGAATTAATCGCTGCCGGTGAAGTAATAGAACGTCCTTCGTCCGTGATAAAGGAACTTATTGAAAATTCAATTGATGCGGGTTCATCTTCTATAACAATAGAGATCCGTAATGGTGGAATTAGCTATATGCGTGTCACCGATAACGGGAAAGGCATCGCTAAAGATGATTTGCCCACTGCTTTTTTAAGACATGCAACGAGCAAGATAGCAGCACAGAACGATTTACATAATATATCGACACTAGGATTCAGGGGGGAGGCATTAGCCTCCGTAGCGGCAGTTGCAAGGGTAGAGATTACTTCTAAGAAAAAAAGCGAGCAATTCGGAGCTAGATATGTTATCGAAGGTGCTGAAGGAATCGAGCTTGAAAATGCTGGTTGCCCTGATGGAACTACAATTGTAATACGAGATTTATTTTACAACACACCAGCTAGATTAAAGTTTTTGAAAAAGTCAACCACCGAATCAAACTATGTTGCCGCATTGGTAGATAAAATTGCCTTATCGCACCCCGAAGTATCGTTTAGAATGATACGTGATGGAAAGCAAACCCTCACAACAACGGGTAATGGTGATGCTTTATCGGCGATATATTCTGTTTTCGGCAATAGCTTTGCATCAACATTAATACCAGTAGATTATGAATACGAGAACATAAAAGTTGAAGGATATACTTGTGCACCGTTACAGAGTCGAGCCAATAGATCCATGCAACATTTCTTTGTTAATGGCAGATTTGTAAAAGCACCTGTAATGACATCAGCGCTTGAGGCTGCGTATAAAGATACGATTATGGTGAATAGATTCCCGGCTTGTGTTCTAAATATTAGAATTAACCCAAGCCTTATTGATATAAATGTGCATCCCGCTAAGACAGAGGTCAGATTCGCTACCGATAAACATATCTTTGATTGCATCTTCTTTGGTATAAAGAGTGCGTTAATTAAAAACGATACAGTCAGACGAGTTGAAGTATCTAAATTTGTGAAGGCTGATGATGAATTCAATGATGCCCAAACTAAAAAATCTGATACGAGCTATACAAATATAACTGTTTCGAATGAGAAATCAGATGATATATCACCATCGATGCTCTTTTCACAAGTATCGGAATACAAAACTTCAAAAAAACCGCAAGAGAATGTAATTGTCAAACGTGATATTACTAAGGAATTTAAATATATTAATGATGAGTCATTCAGCGAAAAAGAGGACATAATAGAAGAAGTGGAGAATTTATCAATTGAAGGAACAGTTGATAATATAGAGATTAATATAATTGGTGAACTCTTTAAAACCTATGTTATTGCACAGGTTAAAGATGATGTGATTGTCGTTGATAAACATGCAGCACATGAGAGGCTACTTTATGAAAGAATAAAAAAAGATAAACAAATCGGCAATGGGCAAGTATTACTATCGCCAATTGAAATAACATTGGCAAAAGACGAGTTCGACGCAATAGTTGATAACGCAGATATTGTGAGGCAAATGGGATTCGGATTTGAAGTTGGAACGAATGGCAAACTAAAAGTAAGCGAAGTACCAACAACTTTAACAAAGGGCGAAAGTGAACTCATCTTATCCGAGATAGCAAGCAATATTATAGCAAGTAAAGATGACATATCGCCCGCTATTCTAGATGCGCTCTATCACTCAATTTCTTGCAAGGCGGCAATCAAGGCAAATGATAGTAATGACGCTGCTGAACTCAAGGTGCTTGTGGAGAAGGTCTTTTCCGATCCTCATTTAAGATACTGCCCTCACGGTCGCCCAACAATGGTAGTGTTAACGAAAAAGCAGCTTGAAAAGTTATTTGGAAGAATTAATTAGATGGAAGGATGTTAAAGCTATTGGATAAGAAAAATCTCCTTGTTATAGTCGGTCCGACGGCATCGGGCAAGACATCTCTCTCAATTGATTTAGCGATACATTTCGACGGTGAAATTGTTTCCGCTGATTCAATGCAAATTTATAGAGGCATGGATATTGCAACTGCGAAGCCGCCGAAAGAGGAAAAGCGGGGGATTGCTCACCATCTAATAGATATACTAGATACTAATGAACATTTCAGTGTTGCCGATTACACGAAGCTTGCAAATGAAGCAATATCGGATATATATTCACGGGGGAAGATGCCAATTGTAGCTGGTGGGACAGGTCTATATATCAATTCTCTAATTGATAACATATATTTTGATGAGATAAAATCCGATCCCCAAATTAGGCAACGACTGCAAAAAGAAGCGGAGCAATATGGTAACAATGCCATGCTTGACAGGCTATATAGTATTGATGAAGAAACCGCAAAGGAACTTCATGCAAATAATATTAACCGTATTATTCGTGCGATTGAGGTTTACGAACAAACGGGCATCACCCTTGCGGAACATAAACGACGCAGCCGCCAATTTGAATCGCCATATGCACCCTGCATTATCGGACTTGCATTCAAAGAACGAGATAACCTATATGATAGAATTAATCAACGAGTTGATGAGATGTTAGAATCAGGCTTACTTGATGAGGCGAGATCTTTTTATAACAAAGAATTGTCGAGAACGTCCGTACAGGCGATCGGCTATAAAGAATTAAGACCGTATTTATTAGGTGAGGAAAGCCTAGAAAACTGTATTGAAGAACTAAAAAAACAAACTAGGCGATATGCTAAGAGACAGATAACATGGTTCCGCCGCGATGAACGAATTCAATGGATTTATGTCGATGAGTTAAAGGATAATTTAGAAGTTTTTAATACGGCGAAAAAAATCATAGCAAATTCGTACAATCTATGATATAATTAGAGCATAATTAATGGGAGGGAATATACATGTCAAGAGATATTAATTTGCAAGATGTATTTTTAAACCAAGCTAGGAGAGAGCGAATTCCAGTTACGATTTATATTACGAATGGATTCCAGTTCAAAGGAATAGTTAAGGGGTTCGATAACTATACGGTTATTCTTGATACCGATGGGAAGCAGAATCTTATCTACAAACATGCAATTTCTACTATAACTCCATTTAAGTACATTTCAATCCTTGATAATGAAGAAAAAGAAATTTGAAATTTGAGCAGGTGAAAAGCGATGAATTCTCTAACAGTAAAAATCATTGGTTTTTTCCTATCTGTTTTTATCATCATTAATGTAGCAAGTCAGATTTATCATAGTTCATATGTTCCATATGAATTTGAAGTAGCTATTCCATATACTTTATCCGATAGCATCGAATTCAAGGCGGCATTCATCAGGGAGGAAATACCGATTCAATATAGCGGTAAAGGCGTGATTAGTTATCCCTATGATGACGGTAGCAGGATAGGCAGTGATGCCGTGGTAGCAAATGTATATAAAAACGATGAAGATGTTCTCAGGAGCCAAACTGTTCAAGAAAACAATGAAGAAATAGAACGACTTGAAAGATCCCACGATAGGGGAGCTACCGACGTAACACAGTTAGATACTGTTGGAAAGCTCATTGATGAGAGATATATTAAGTTAATGAGAGAACTTGAAACAGGCAATCTTGAGGGCGCTGGCAAGGAAAAAAAAGAACTAGAAATACTGCTCAATACTATGAATATTATCACGGGGAAGAATTCCGATTATAACGATAGAATTTCAGCGCTGAAATCGCAAACAAAAAAACTTCTAAGTCAAATTGAAAAAGATCCTGTTCCCATTACCACCGAGAAGGCTGGGCATTTCGTTAGCTTTTGTGATGGGTATGAACATCTTAATGCGAAGAAAGCTAAGAAGCTAACTATCGATGAATTGAACGATATACTCAATGGTATAGGCGGAAAAAAATACGATGATGCCATCGGCAAGATTATTGCGGATTACGAATTTATTTTAATCGGTGTCATAAACACAACTAATGACCAAGCATTTTTAATTGGAAAAGAACTTGAAATGCAAATTGATTCTGTGGAAATTCCAACGAAAGTTCTAGTGCAGGATATTAAGAAAGTAGATGAAGATAACAGCATTATCACACTTCAAATTAATACAGTGCGAAAAGAATTCGTGAAGAACCGTATAGTAAATTGCGAGTTATTTCTAGATACATATAGCGGTATACGCATTCCCAAACAAGCAATACGCTTCTACGAAGAAGAAAAAGGAGTCTTTGTTCGTGTGGGCAACAACATGGTTTTCAAACCAATTGACCCAATATTTGAGGGCGAAAGTTATGTTATATGTGCAAGGACGGGCGATAAAAATAGCGTATTTGACTATGATGAATTGATAATTGAAGGAAAGGATTTATATGATAAAAAGCCAATCAAATAATCAGTTTAAACATATTAATGACAATTTAAAAGAAATACTTTCCGCTGTTAATGAAGCAAAGATAAAAGCAAATAGGGAAGATGAAGAAATTCATATCATGGCAGTTACAAAAACTGTGCCCGTTGATGCGGTGAATTTCGCCATACAGAATGGAATCAAGTTAATAGGGGAAAATCGTGTGCAGGAATATATGTCAAAGTATGAACATTATGACAAAGATGCGAATGTGCATTTTATAGGACACTTGCAAACGAACAAAATTAAATATATAATAGATAAGGTAAATATGATTGAATCCGTAAGCAGTATCAGGCTTGTTAAAGAAATTAATAAAAGATGCGAGCGAATTAATAAGAAGATGGATGTTCTTGTTCAAATAAACTGTGATGAGGAGAGCAAGGGAGGAATACCATTCCCGCAGGCGCAGGAATTTATTGAGGAAGTTTCCACCCTTGAAAACGTTAAAGTAAGAGGACTTATGACAATACCGCCTATTGATAAAGCAGAAGAATATTTTGAAAAAATGCGTCATCTATATATTGACATTGACTCAAAAAGATTAGATAATGTAAATATGGATTTCTTATCGATGGGAATGTCGGGGGATTTCGAACAGGCAATTCTTCATGGTTCTAATATTATTAGAATTGGTACTATGCTTTTCGGAGCTAGAAAATAAATGGAGGTAAAAACAATGAGCTTTATAGATAAAATTAAAGATATGGTTGGTGTCGGTGATGAATATGAAGAGGAGGAAATGGATATTGTAACTAGGGATCATAATCAAGTTGCATTTGACCGTGATGCGGATAATGATTATCCTACTAAAAGCAATAAAGTCGTAAATATCCATGCAACCGCACAATTGCAAGTTGTGCTCGTTAAACCTGAGAAATTCCTAACCGATGCAAGCACAATCGCCGATCATTTAAGCGATAAGCGCACAGTTATTCTAAATTGCGAATCTACAAATAAAGAGGAAGCAGGCAGGTTAGTCGACTTTCTCGCTGGTGTAGCTTATGCGAATGATGGTAATATTAAAAGAATTTCAAACAACACATACATAATCACTCCTTATAATGTAAATATTTCGGGTGATTTTATTGGGGAACTTGAGAATAATGGAATGTTCTTTTAATGAACTTTCGCCATTCTTTTATAGCGCCGACTGAAGAAGAAAAAATCTTTATAGCACAAATTACGGATATAATTAAAATTGCTCAAAATCGTAACGTAACGAAGTTTTCCTCCTTTTTAAATGAGAGGGAGGCTATCCTCGCGACTAATTGTCTTAATAGGGAAATGTGCAGGAATTTCGTATTCTACGGTGGATTTGATGGAGCAATAAGGAACATTCTCGGAATTTTCCCCGATTATATAAGTGAGCATCAATCGTTATTCCCAATACAACCGATTACATTCACATATAAAAGTGAATATAATCTATCGCATAGGGATTTTTTAGGCGCCTTGATGTCACTGCAAGTGAAAAGAGATGTAATCGGCGATATTCTTGTGGGTGAAGGGCGAACAGTCGCCTTTGTCAAAGATTCTATTGCACCACTGGTTCTGGGGGAAATTTCTAAGATAGGGCGAATTGGAGTAAAAGTTGAACACGGCATTAACTGCGATCTACCTATCAATAATAGATATGAAGAAATCGATGGTATTGTTTCTTCATTAAGACTTGACTCTGTGGTGAGCCTTGCGACACGGTTAAGTCGAAGTAATGCCTCTAGCTATATTAAGTCAAATGGTGTCAACTTAAATTATATCGATTGCTATGATTGTAGTAAATCTTTAATAGAGGGGGATGTTATTTCTATTAAAGGTTATGGTAAATATAAGCTGTCGGCAATTGGCGGCAATACTAAAAAGGGTCGGATACATATTTCAATTAAAAAATATATATAGGAGTGAAGGTAATGAATTCAAGGGATATTGCATCAAAAAAGTTTGATAAGGCGGCTATGTTTGGATACAAAGCTGAAGAGGTTGATGACTTTCTCAGGAGCGTCTCATTCGAAATGGATAAACTCACAAATGAGAAAATCGACTTAGAAAGAAAGTTAGAAATACTAGCTGACAAAATTCGTGAGTATCGTAGCGATGAAGATGCATTGAAAGATGCTTTACTCGGTGCCCAAAAACAGGGTAACGCAATCATTGCCGAAGCTAAAAATACTGCGCAAGAGGCTATCGACAGGGCAAATGCTAAAGCTGCATCAATATTGGATGAAGCTAATGCGAAATCGGGAGAGATCCTTGCATCGGCACAGAAAGAAGCGGAACAGCTCAATGCCACAATTAAGCAAGAGGAAGAAAAAAGCTTAAATACATTAAATAGAATGAAGTCCGAGGTTTCAAGCTTTAAGTCGCAGCTTCTAGATTTATATAAGGCTCATTTAGATTTAATTACACAGCTCCCTGAAGAAGAAATTGATGAAGAAGATAATTCCAATGAAGTGAACGAAATTGATAGTGACGCCGATAATGCTAACAGTATCGACGAAGCTGAAAATTCGGATGGATTGAGTGACACATCTTCCAACGATGTGAATGGCGACATTGGTCACGGTGTTACCGAAGAAGAAGTGATTCCCGAAGAAGAACAGGAAGAAGAAGTTGAAGATGAAAAAGACGATTTAATATTCGCAGAAGCGGAAAAGTCCATCGGTAAGGCATTTAATTTTGATGAAGAAGCGCAACGACAATGGGAATCCGGCGTGAACAATCCATTATTTGTACCGCATGAGGACGAGAAAACAGATAAATACTCTGAAAAGGGTTTCGGCGAATTACAGTTCGGAAATAACAATAAATAAGAACAATTAAGGAGAGAACTTTAAAATGCCTCAGGACTATAACAAGACTCTAAATTTACCTAAAACAGAATTCCCAATGAGGGGGAATTTGCAGCAGCGAGAACCAGAGGTTCTAGATAAATGGGAGAAAGAAAGATCCTATTATCATTTAGTAGATAAAAATAAGGACAAACCTAAATATATCCTGCATGACGGACCACCGTATGCAAATGGTGATATACATTTAGGAACGGCACTTAATAAAATCTTAAAAGATATTGTAGTTAAATCAAAGGCTATGTCCGGTTATAATGCTGTATATGTGCCCGGATGGGATACCCACGGGCTACCAATTGAGCTAAAAGCATTAAAGAAAATTGGAGTTAAAAGTGGTGCAATTGATCACCTTGATTTAAGAAGGCATTGCAAAGAATATGCTCTCTCATACGTTAAAGATCAAACAAAGCAATTCAAGAGGCTTGGCGTATGGGGCGAATTTGACGACCCATATTTAACATTGAAGCCTGATTTTGAAGCAAAGCAAGTTGAAATCTTTGGCGAAATGGCGAAGAAAGATTATATATATAAAGGATTAAGGCCAGTATATTGGTGCGCTGAATGTGAAACTGCACTTGCTGAAGCAGAAATTGAATATGACGACGATCCATGTGACTCTATTTATGTTAAATTTAAGATTACCGACGATAAGGGATTGTTAGATGGAACAGATATTGATAAGAACAATGCCTATATCGTTATATGGACAACAACAACTTGGACTTTACCTGGTAATATGGCGATTTGCTTTGGTCCCGAATACGAATATACATTCGTTAAAGTTGGCAACGAATATTTACTAATGGCAAAAGACCTTGTAGATATTACAATGAGTGCCGCAGGTATAAGTCAATATGATACAATAGGTACTTTTATGGGAAGTGAACTTGAGTTTATTGAGTCAGCACATCCATTCCTAGATAGAATTTCTATTGGAATTCTCGGTGATCACGTAACTCTTGAGAGCGGAACGGGATGCGTTCATACCGCGCCCGGACACGGTCAAGAGGACTTCGAAGTATGGAAGAATGCGTACAAGAGAAAAGATATAGTTGTACCAGTTGATGACAAGGGAATTCTCACTGAAGAAGCTGGGCAATTCTCTGGTTTAAGCACACAACAAGCTAATAAGGCAATAGTTGAGAAGCTTGAATCTACTGGCAATTTACTAGCTATTGAAAAGATAAATCACCAATATCCGCATTGCTGGCGCTGTAATGAACCTATCATTTACAGGGCAACTGAGCAATGGTTCTGCTCTATTGAGGACTTCAAGGAAGAAACTATTAAGGCAGTAGAAGATGTAGAGTGGATCCCTGCTTGGGGTGAAGAACGTATCAAAGGAATGGTACGTGATAGAGATGATTGGTGTATTTCAAGGCAACGCACTTGGGGAGTGCCAATTCCAATAATATATTGTGACGATTGCGGTAAAATGATTATAAATGATGAAACAATCACTGCAATATCGAATTTATTTAGAGAAAAAGGTTCCGATGCATGGTTAACTCATGATACTTCGGAATTCATTCCATCAAGCGTGAAATGCGAATGCGGTGGAACTACTTTTACAAAAGAGAAAGATATTATGGACGTTTGGTTCGATAGCGGATGTACTCATGCAGCCGTACTCGACCAAAGAGAAAATCTAGAATGGCCATGTGACCTATATTTAGAGGGAACTGACCAATATAGAGGGTGGTTCCAATCCTCACTACTCACTTCAGTAGCGTGGAGGGGAAGAGCCCCATATAAAGCCGTCTGCGTTCATGGAATGGTAGTAGATGGCGACGGTAAAAAGATGTCTAAATCGCTTGGTAATGGCATACTCCCAGAGGAAATTATCAAGGATTATGGTGCGGACATATTAAGATTATGGGTTTCGTCATCCGATTATCATTCGGATATAAGAATCTCGAAAGATATATTAAAGCAACTTACTGAAGCATATCGCAAGATACGAAATACGGCTCGCTTCATTTTAGGCAACCTCTCAAATGCTAATGGCTTTGATCCTGATACTGATATGGTTCCTGATAACGAATTGCTAGAAATTGATAAAGTCGCATTGATGAAGCTGGATGAATTAATAGAAAAAGTTAGTAAAGCATATGAAGATTTTGATTTTCATATTGTTTTCCATGCAATTCATAACTTCTGCGTTACTGATATGTCTAATTTCTATCTAGATATTATTAAGGATAGACTATATTGCGAAAATGAAAATTCACAAACTAGAAAGGCAGCTCAAACAACAATATACCGTGTTATAGATGCATTGACCCGGTTAATTACCCCGATACTTGCTTATACATCCGATGAAATTTGGCGCCATATGCCGCATAAGACGGAAGATGACGTTAGAGGACCAGTTTTCAATGATATGCCACAAAAAAGCGGTATCGAATTTGATGATGCTTTCACCGCTAAGTGGAAAACAATCTACGAACTAAGGGAAGACGCCAAAAAAGCACTAGAGATTAAACGTGCTGAAAAGGTAATTGGCTCATCGCTTGAGGCAAAACTAACATTGCATTGTTCCGATAAACTATATGATTTTGCGTTAGAAAATGCAGATCAGCTTGCAGATGTATTCATCGTTTCAACATTAGAGGTAAATAAAGATGGTGAAGGTGATTTTACAGGCGATATTGAAAAACTATCCATCACAGTGCAAAAAGCCGATGGCGGCAAATGCGAACGTTGCTGGGTATATTCCACTTCTGTTGGCGAGAGTGCAAAGCATCCAACATTATGCGATCGGTGCGTTGGAGTTTTAGAAGAATAATCACAAATGGGGAGGATACATGGTATATATAGCATTAATTGTAGCCGCCGGATTGGTCGGAGTTGATCAATTATTTAAGTGGTTAGCAATTCAAAAACTTACGACGATTGACACGTATTCTGTTCTTATGATCGGAGATAGAGAGATATTAAACTTCACTTATACTGAGAATAGTGGAGCTGCGTTCGGTATAATGTCGAATCAACGTTATTTGTTATTATTTATTACGATTGCCGCAATGATAGCGGCAATCTATCTATTGGTGTCTAAAAAGATTAACCATAACTTCCTTATTTGGTCGGTTTCACTTATAATTGCTGGCGGATTAGGCAACTTGATTGATAGAATATTTAGGGCATATGTTGTGGATTATATTGATGTGCGCCTTATAAATTTTGCAATATTTAATTTTGCCGATTGTTGTGTAGTTATTGGCACAATTGGCTTGCTTTATTATGTTGTTTTTTTAGATGGTAAATCGCATAAAGGGAAGGAAATTAAAGCTGATACTGACCAAATTGTTTTAGAGGAAGAGCCCGATCTTGATGTAGTCATAAATAAGAACAATAGTCCGATTGATGTCGATGATATTATCGATCGATACAGTTCGACCAAAGATAAAAGCAATGAATGAGATAACGCTTAAGGTAGAAAATGCTGATGTGGGCACTAGGATCGACAGGTGGTTAAGCGATAAATTACCCGATATATCACGCTCTAGCATACAGAAACTAATTGAGGGTAGTATGATTAGTGTCAATTGCGTTATTACCGTTAAAAATTACAAACTCAGGCATGGCGACACCGTTCATATCAAGATACCAGAGGTAGAAGAATTTGTTCCCAAGCCGCAAAATATTCCCTTAGATATTTTATATGAAGATGAAGATTTACTTGTAGTAAATAAGATAAAAGGTATGGTGGTGCATCCGGGCGCAGGGCATCATGAAAACACATTGGTAAATGCGCTCTTACATCATTGCAATGGCAATTTATCTATATTGAATGGGGATATCCGCCCTGGAATTGTTCATAGACTTGATAAGGACACAAGCGGATTGCTCGTAGTAGCTAAGAACAATTTTACCCATGAAAGTTTAGCTAGACAACTTAAAGAAAGAACAATAAAAAGGCAATATGAGGCAATAGTTCATGGTACAATGAACAAAGAATCCGATACTATAAATGCACCAATTGGGAGAAATATGACGAATCGCACTAAAATGTGCGTTACAGAACACAATTCCAAAAATGCTATCACGCATTTCAGCATTATAGAACAATATGCTGGATATGCCTATATTCGTGTTTCGCTCGAAACAGGCAGGACACATCAAATTCGTGTCCACATGGATTATATAGGGCATCCTATAATTGGAGATGAAGTATATGGAGTAAGAAAAAGAAATTCCAAAACATCTTCATTACGTGGGCAATGCCTACATTCAAAATTACTGGGGTTTACTCATCCCCGCAGCGGGGATTATATAGAGATAGAAAGTGAGTTGCCGGAATATTTTCGTGCGATACTCACAAAACTAAGAACAAAAGAATAAAAATGAGAGGAGATATTTATGCAAAAACCTTTATCAGATATGATTCTGATAACAGATTTAGACAACACTTTACTGCCGAACAGCTTGATTATTTCAGACAATGACTTAAGGGGAATTGAAAAACTCAGATCGCTTGGTGGTGATTTTACATTCGCAACAGGGAGGTCCCACCCTTTAGCTTTACCGCAGGCTAAAGCGTTGAAAATTTATGAACCAGCCGTTATTTATAATGGCGCAGTCGTATACGATTTTGGTAAGGACGAATATTTATGGAGCACATCGCTACCCAATACTTCAAGATATTATGTTAAGGAAGTACTAGAGAATTTTCCCGATGTAGCTGTGGAAGTATTAATCGGGAAGGATGTCCACATAATACGTAACAACGAATACGAACAACAGCACGTGCAAAGAGAAAATATCAAGTATACGGAATCTAGCTTAGATGAATTACCGTCCGACGGTTGGACGAAGGTGTTATTCCCGCAATCGCCCGATAATATGGACAAATTTGCTGAATTCATGCTTGACTTAAATGCTGATGATGTTACATTTGTTTCTTCATCACCAATTTTCTTTGAGATGCTACCTTCCAATATATCTAAAAGCACCGCAGTTACAAAGATGTTAGAGCTAACGGGGCGAAAGAATAAAAAAGTATATGCGGTCGGTGATTATTATAATGATCTGGAAATGATTAGGGATGCCGATGTTGGATTCGCCGTTGTAGATGCTCCTGATGAGGTTAGAGCGGTTGCAGATGTCATCGTGTCACGATGCGATGACGGTGGATTCACTGAAGTAATTAACTACATAATATCCGAACATAATAAATAAAACTAGGAGGTTTTTTCTATGGAGGCAACACTAAAAAAACAATTGCAGATTAATGCTTGCAAAATTAGAATGGGAGTTATTGAGGGAGTTTTCAATGCAAAATCAGGTCACCCTGGTGGGTCGCTTTCAATTTCCGATTTACTAGCTTACCTCTATACTGTTCAATTAAATATTGATCCTAAAAATCCGCAAATGCCTGACAGGGACAGACTTGTTCTGTCAAAGGGGCATTGTGCTCCGGGGCTTTATTCAGCCCTAGCATTGAGAGGATTTTTCTCTGCGGACGAACTGAAAAAGTTAAGGCATATCGACGCAATGTTGCAAGGTCATCCAGATATGACGGGCACACCGGGAGTTGATATGAGCACAGGATCCCTAGGTCAAGGGATTTCAGCCGCATGCGGTATGGCACTATCGGCTAAAATATCAAACGATCCGTATAAAGTATATGCAATTCTAGGTGACGGGGAACTTCAAGAGGGTCAAGTTTGGGAGGCTGCAATGCTCTCCGCTCATTTAAAGCTTGACAACTTAATAGCTATTGTTGACAATAACGGATTGCAAATTGACGGAAAAGTCACAGAAATTTGCTCGCCGAAACCTATTGATGAAAAATTCCTTGCTTTTGGTTGGCATGTTATATTAATCAATGCACATGATTTCGATCAAATTGAGAATGCATTTAATGAAGCAAGCAAAGTTGAAGATAAGCCTGTTGCAATTATCCAATGCAGCGTTAAGGGCAAGGGCGTATCATTCATGGAGAATAACGTTAATTGGCATGGCGCTGCGCCGAATGAGGAGCAGTATAATCAAGCAATGAGCGAGCTAAAAGCAACGTTAGCGGAATTGGAGGGCAAATAGATATGGCTGAAGTAATTAAAATTGCTACAAGGGATAGTTATGGAGATGCCCTTGTCGAATTAGGTGCAAAATATGATGATCTAATAGTATTGGATGCCGATTTGGCAAAGGCTACTAAGACGGAGAAGTTTATGAAAGCATACCCGGAAAGATTTTTCGATTGTGGTATAGCTGAAGCAAATATGATGGGTGTTGCGGCTGGTCTTGCAACAACGGGCAAGTTAGTGTTTGCAAGTACATTTGCCATGTTCGCTGCTGGGCGTGCATTTGAAATAGTTCGCAACAGCATTGGCTATCCGCACCTTAATGTGAAAATCGGTGCTACTCATGCTGGAATATCAGTTGGCGAAGATGGCGCTTCACACCAATGCAATGAAGATATCGCTTTAATGCGCTCTATCCCCGGTATGACAGTGATAAATCCTGCCGATGATATTGAGGCAAAAGCTGCGGTTGCGGCGGCTCTTGAACATAAGGGGCCTGTATATATGAGATTTGGTAGACTTGCTACCCCAGTTTTTAACGACAAGGCTACTTACAAATTTGAGCTCGGTAAGGGAATCCAATTAAAAGATGGCAATGATATAACCATTATTGCTACTGGTTTAATGGTGAATGAGGCACTCATTGCTGCAAAGGAACTTGAGGAAAAGGGAATATCGGCAAGGGTGATTAATATCCATACAATAAAGCCGATAGACAGGGATATTATAGTTAAGGCAGCGAAGGAAACAAATCTAATCCTTACCGTTGAAGAACATAGCGTTATCGGCGGTCTTGGATCCGCTGTTGCCGATGTGGTAACGGAAGAATATCCGATCCGTGTAGTGAAGATTGGCGTGAATGATACATTCGGAATGTCAGGACCTGCAGCCGACCTATTAAAGAAATTTGGACTCAGCGCTGAAAATATCGTTAAAAAAGCCGAGGAGGCAATTTCAGCGAAATAACATCGGAGAATAACGGGTAACAGAAAAACTGTTATCCGTTTCTCATGTTTCTCACACTTTTAGGCATGTCAGTGAATATACTGAATATTATAGAGGGGTGTGAGTAAATGCGAAAACGTTTTAATAGAAGGCGAAAACAAAAAAGAACATTAGGGTTGCGGCTGATAATTATCGGCATAATCCTTATTTTTGTCGTTTACCTTATCGATATGAGGATAAGACCGATTATAACGGCTATTACTACATATAACAGTCAGATAGTAGCAACTAGAATTATTAATCAGGCTGTGTATGATGAGCTATCTAGCGGTGATTATAAGTATGATAATCTAGTTAGTTTAACATCTAACTCAAGTGGAGATATTATTGCAATAGAAAGTAATATGCTCAGCATTAACACCCTCAAAACAAGAATAACAGATCGAATGAATGAAACAATGTCCGATATTGCGATGAGCGATGTGCCCGTTTCCGTGGGAACATTAACTGGATTAAGGTTTTTTTACAATAGAGGGCCAAAGATTAGTATTAAAATTATGCCAAGAGGGCACGTCAAAACTCAGCTAGTTAGCAGCTTTGAATCGGCAGGAATAAACCAGACGCTACATCAAATAAACTTGCAAATTTCAGTAAATATATCTGCTATAATACCGGGCTACACCTCATCGGTAGATGTTGTAACCAATTACACAGTCGCTGAAACCGTCATTGTAGGAACAGTGCCCGAAGGATATACCCACGTTATTACCGGCGATGATAATATCATTAGAGATATTAATGATTATATGCCGTAAATTTTCGTTAACAACTAGCCTATAATGACTAAAATGTGGTATAATATAAGTGTTGAATTTTACAATTTCTAATTATATACTTGTGAGGATTGAATTTATGAATTTAGTAAAAGCAAGGGAAGAAGTGACAAAGTTAAGGAATGAGATAAACACTCATAACTATAAATATTACGTGCTTGATAATCCCGATATAGATGATTATGAATATGATGATTTATTAAGAAGATTAATTGAGCTAGAGGAGCAATTCCCAGAATTAGTTACGTCGGATTCACCTACAATGCGCGTTGGTGGTGATGTTTCAGGACAATTCGAGAAAGTTGAGCATACGGTGCAAATGGGCAGCTTGCAAGATGCATTCGATTTAGGGGAGATTGCAGATTTTGACGCACGTATAAAAAGAACGGTGGATAATCCTACCTATGTTGTCGAACCAAAAATTGATGGATTATCCGTTTCGCTAGAGTATGAAAATGGTATTTTCATCAGGGGATCGACAAGGGGAGATGGCTTTGTTGGTGAAAATGTTACTGCTAACCTTAGAACAATAAGGAGTATTCCATTAAAGTTAACTGAAAATATTCCCTATATTGAAGTACGTGGTGAAGTTTTCATGCCGCGGGGAAGTTTTGATTTGCTTGTAAAGCAGCAACAAGAGTCCGATGAGCAACCATTTAAGAATCCGAGGAATGCGGCGGCAGGTTCATTGAGGCAGAAGAATCCCCAAATCACAGCATCTAGGATGTTAGATATATTTGTATTTAACATTCAGCAGTTGAGCGGAGCCGAAATTTCAAGTCATTCGCAATCGCTAGAATTCCTACATCGGCTTGGGTTTAAGGTTATTCCCGATTATATCGCTGCGAATAATGTTGACGAAATTATAAATCATATAAAAAAGATTGGCGACGATCGTGCTGAATTAAGCTTTGATATAGATGGTGCGGTTATAAAGGTGGACAACTTTTCCCAGAGAGAGGTATTAGGCTCCACGGCCAAAAATCCCAGATGGGCAATAGCATTTAAGTATCCGCCAGAGGAGAAGCCGACCATTCTCACCGATATAGAGATCAATGTAGGTAGAACGGGCGCATTAACGCCCGTAGCGATATTTGAGCCAATTACGTTAGCGGGGACAACTGTGACGAGGGCGGCACTTCATAATAGGGACTTTCTATATCAAATGGGGCTTAAAATCGGTGACAAAATTATCGTGCGAAAAGCAGGAGATATCATTCCCGAAGTTGTAAGAATCGCACAGAGCAATGAGGAAAATAAACCGTTTATTTTCCCGGAGGAATGCCCAGCTTGCGGTACGACAGCGGTACAATTAGAAGATGAGGCGGTTACACGATGCCCGAATGTTGATTGTCCAGCGCAACTATTGAGGAACATTGAACATTTTGCCTCTAGGGGGGCTATGAATATCGATGGACTGGGCAAGGCAGTAGTGAAACTTTTAGTAGATAATGGACTAATCAAGTCGGTTGCGGACTTATATACGCTCAAGGTAGAGGATGTTTCAGGTCTAGGTAGAATGGGAGAGAAATCCGCAACTAACCTAATAAAAGCTATCGAATCTTCAAAGCAGAATCCACTCGATAGAGTAATTTTCGGGCTTGGAATAAGGGGCATCGGGCAAAGAGCGGCGGAGCTTCTATGTCAAAAGTTCGGCGATATTGATAGCATTATGTCTGCCGATATTCCTAGCATACTTGAGATAGATGGATTCGGTGAGATAATGTCACAGAATTTATTTGCCGCATTGAGGGAGCCGCATTTAGTTGCACTTGTAGGAAGATTAAAAGAATACGGCTTAAATATGGAATATAGCAGGAACATTGTAGATAACCGCTTTGAAGGTATGACTTTTGTGCTGACAGGAGCTTTAGAAAGATATAAAAGAGCGGACGCAAAAGCGATTATTGAAAGTATGGGCGGAAAAGTATCGTCATCCGTATCAAAGAAAACAAATTACGTTTTAGCGGGTAAAGACGCTGGTAGCAAGCTAACTAAAGCTAGGCAGTTAGATCTTAATATTATTGACGAGGAGCAATTTGCTCA
>CALLQQ010000119.1 GCA_938014915.1 uncultured Clostridia bacterium | reverse complement strand
GGCAAGCAGTGGTCGGAGTTGTGCGATATTGCTAAGTTCTACGACTATCTAGAAATTCAACCCATAGCAAATAATGAATTTATGATTAGAAACAATATTGTTAAGAGTGAGAATGAACTGCGTGAAAATAATAAAACGATAGTACGACTAGGGGAGAAACTTGGGATTCCCGTAGTTGCGACTTGCGATGTGCATTTCCTAGATAAGAAAGATGCCGCATCTCGGGCTATTTTAATGGCTGGATTGAACTTTAAAGATGCGGACGATCAGCCACCACTTTATTTCAAGACTACAACAGAAATGCTTGAGGAATTTGCCTACTTAGGCGAGGAAAAGGCATACGAAGTGGTGGTAAGAAATACAAACCTAATCGCCGATATGGTAGATGATGATGTCAGGGCAATCCCGAAAGGCACATACACCCCCGAAATTGAGGGTGCTACCGAGGATTTGCAAAGAATTACATGGGATACCGCACGTAAAATCTATGGTGACGATTTGCCCGACATAGTTACCCAAAGACTGGATAAAGAGCTATCTTCAATTATAAAGCATGGATTCTCCTCACTTTACATTGTATCTCAAATGCTTGTTGCTAAATCTGAGGAGTGTGGCTATCTTGTCGGATCGAGGGGATCGGTCGGTTCGTCATTCGTTGCTACAATGTCCGGCATTTCGGAGGTTAATCCACTTCCGCCACATTATGTATGCCCTGAATGTCAGCATAGCGAATTCTTTGCCGATGGTTCAGTCGGGTCAGGATACGATTTACCACAGAAGGACTGCCCGAATTGTGGTACCAACATGAATAGAGATGGTCACGATATACCGTTTGAAACATTCCTCGGATTCGACGGAGATAAAGCGCCGGATATAGATCTAAACTTTTCTGGCGAATATCAAGCATTAGCACATAAATATACGGAGGAAATTTTCGGCCCTGAATATGTTTTCAAGGCAGGAACAATTTCCACAGTTGCTGATAAAACCGCATATGGTTTCGTCAAGAATTATCTAGCAGAACGGGATATAGTTGTACATTCGGCTGAGGAAACCCGTTTGACCGATGCTTGCACTGGAATAAAACGTACAACGGGACAGCACCCAGGCGGCATGGTAGTAGTCCCAAAGGAATATGATGTATATGACTTCACACCAGTACAGCGCCCTGCGAATGATTCGACTTCTGATGTAACAACGACGCATTTTGACTTTAATTCCTTGCATGATACGATACTTAAATTAGATATTTTAGGGCATGATGTGCCAACACTTTATAAGCGTCTTGAAGAATCGACGGGAGTTTCAATAAAAGACGTGCCCGCAGTCGATGATGAAGTTATGAGCTTATTCACATCTACAAAGGCACTAGGAGTGACGCCAGAAGAAATTGAAAGTGAAACTGGAACGTTTGGAATACCTGAAATGGGGACAAGCTTTGTCCGTGGCATGTTAGTTGATGCACAGCCAAAGAATTTCAGCGACTTAATTCAAATATCCGGATTATCGCACGGTACAGACGTATGGCTTAACAACGCTAAAGATTTAATCTTAGATGGAACTTGCACAATTAGTGAAGTTATCGGTACACGTGATAGTATTATGACGTATTTAATCTATAAAGGTATAGAGCCATCAACGGCATTTAAAATTATGGAAATAGTTAGAAAAGGGAATGCCGAGAGATTATTAACGAAAGAACTTATTGATGAAATGCGAGCAAAAAACGTTCCAAATTGGTATATCGATAGCTGTATGAAAATCAAATATATGTTCCCGAAGGCGCACGCAGCAGCATATTTAATTGGTGCTACTAGGCTATGTTGGTTTAAGATTAATCACCCACTTGCATTTTATTCAGCTATATTCACTGTGCGGGGAGAGGACTTCGATGCTGATACTGCCATCAAAGGAAAAGAGGCGGCAAAGAATAAAATAAAAAGCTATAAGGCGCTCGGAAATGACATCACAAAAAAAGAAGAAGATTCACTAAACACTCTACTTATTATCAATGAAATGCTTTGTAGGGGATACGAATTCCTCCCCGTTAATTTGCATAAGTCCGATGCCACCCGTTACTTGATTGAGGACGGCAAAATTCGCCTACCATTTAGCTGTATAAAGGGCGTAGGAGAATCGGCAGCAAAGAATCTATATGAATCCGCTAGGAAGGGCGACTTTATTTCCATTGATGAATTGCAAGCGGTCAGCGGTGTGTCAAAGACAGTTATTGAAACTCTTGAAAGTTGTGGCGCATTGGACGGACTGCCGAAATCTAATCAAATCACCTTATTTTAGCTTGCTCTAAGAGTGGTAAGCATTATAAACAAAGAAAATAGAAAATATTCACTCGGGCTATGTTGTAAATGTCAACATAGCCCTTATTTTATGCATTCAATATAGTAAAATAGTAGAAACAGAAAATTAATATTGACAAAATTTAGACTATATGCTATTATACTAATTAAGTAATAAGATAATGCGTTAGTGTATTAGCATGATAAAGTATGAGATGAGGTATATAATGAGAAGATTTGATCTAGTTACGCCGGAGGGCACAAGGGATTTACTGTTTGAGGATTGTCTTGCTAGACGCAAAGTTGAAGGAAGATTACATAAGATTTTCAGGTCAAAAGGGTACTGTGAGGTTATCACTCCGAGTATCGAATTCTACGATGTATTTGATATGAATTCAAGATATTTCCCACAAGAGGAGATGTATAAACTTTTCGATTTAAAGGGACGAATTATGGTGATGCGCCCCGATTCGACAATTCCAATTGCTAGACTTGTTTCAACGAGTTTGAGAGATATGGAGCGCCCTTTAAGATTATATTATAATCAAAATATATTTGTTGCCAATCCTAGTATGATGGGTAGAAGTGATGAAATTATCCAAACTGGAATAGAGCTAATCGGCTCATCATCTAAGCGTGCCGATTTAGAAGTGCTGTGCACTGCAATTGAAGTTCTCGATGCTTGCAATTCCGATGATTTTAATCTTGAGATTGGCAATATAGCCTTTTTTCAGTCATTAATTTCGCACTTAAATGCAAGCGATGCGGAGCGTGAGAAGATCCGACATTATATTGAAGTAAAAAACTATCCTGCGTTGGATGGGTTGCTAAGCAAATTCGGCGACTCCGATGTTGTAAGGGCATTGAAAGAATTGCCCCGTTTATTCGGCGCAGAAGAAGTATTTGAAAAGGCGAGAAAGATATATCCTGACGATGATCTTAATAAAATTTTATCTGAATTAGATGGCATTTATAATGATCTAAAGCGGCTAGGTCTAAATGGTAGAATTACCGTGGATTTAGGGTTAGTTAATCGTACCGATTACTATACGGGAGTTATTTTCAGAGGATATATTGACGGGTGCGGTGAGGCGATTTTGTCGGGTGGTCGTTATGATAAACTAATTAGCGAATTCGGGTATGATATTCCCGCAACTGGATTTGCTGCCAATGTTGATGCAATCGCTAAGACGATAGCCAATACTGTAACGCAATCGGTTAGCAAGAAACCTACTTCCATCGTTTTTGGTGAAGACGGATATGTAATTGATTCAATGGCATATTTTAAGGAGCTAACCAACGATGGAATTCCATCAGAATACGCAGTATTCGATGATATTGATGATGTTCGCTCATATGCAAGAAGAAAAGAAATAGCGGAAATCCATATTGTTTCAGATAAAATTACTGTAGAAAAGGTAGGCGGATAGTATGCAAAAGATAAAGGCAAATAAACTGCTGCGAATCGCTCTTACAAAAGGTCGACTAGAGAAAGACACAGTCAAATTGTTTGAAAAGCTTAATTTTGACTGCACTGAGCTAAAAGATAAAGGGAGGAAGCTAATTCTTCAGATACCGAATGCAGGTATAGAAGTTGTCCTTGCAAAGGCAGCTGACGTTATTACATATATTGAGCATGGTGTATGCGATATTGGAGTAGTCGGTAAAGATACTATTATGGAGATGGGTGGACAATTCTTTGAATTAGTCGATTTAGGGTTTGGCAAATGCAGATTCGCCCTTGCAGGTAAGAAGGGATCAAGTTTTTATGAGGGATATACCACTAAAACTATTGCAACGAAATACCCAAATGTAGCAAGAAGATTTTTTGAAGATAAAAACATGGATATTATAATTATTACTATATAGCTAATTCCTGTCATTATTGTTGCCATAAAAAAGTTAGATTTTATATAAAAAACAATGAAAGTAATAATCGCTAAAGGTATAGATAT
>CALLQQ010000118.1 GCA_938014915.1 uncultured Clostridia bacterium | reverse complement strand
GTATCACCTTATTTTGCTAAATTTAATGCATCTTCAATAGTATAATCTTCATCTTCTATACCATAGAGCAGATAGTCAGTTAAAATCCTATCTGTGAAAATTGTAGTAAGGAGGTCAAGCACTTCATCTTGATGAGCGGTTTTAGTGCAAATACTTGTTGCAGCATAATTTCTGCGAGCATACCACCCGTATTCATCAAAGGTTATAACGACAACATCTTCATAGGTTGCATATCTATCCTGTGTTTTCATACCGCCCAATTCAGGAAGTTCACTCGCTATCGGTGATGTAAAAGAAAAGCTCAAAAGATAGCTATCTAAATCATAGGTCTGTTCTATAAATTCCTTGTTATTAACATATTCAGAGTTCGACATCTGAAATATAGCCTTTACAAAATCCATATACGTGTTATCTTCCCATAGCAATTCTATCTTGTTATCTTCTCTCTTAATGCCGAATGCTGATGACATCATTTCAAAGTTCGCAATTTGGTTAGATATATATGTTACAAACGGATAAAAGTCTTTGCCCTCGCCCTCTTTAACCATCTTGAATATATCTTCTAGCTCGCTAAGGGGCTTGCGAAAATCATCAGCCGTAAGATTATATTTCTCCATTAGTGCCTTGTTGATAGTATATGACGGCGGCGTAACCTGAGTATATGGATAGCCACAAGCACCGTAAATACTGCCATCTCTTTTCAGGCTTTTCCACACACTATCTGGAACGGATTTATATAATTTCTCGCCCTCGTCACTTGATAGATAATCGTCTAATTTTAGAATTGTACCATCTTCTATGAGCAAGCTATAACCTTCAACCCAAGGGAATCCCGTATAGAGAATATCAACATCACCATTCTTAGCAACCGCCCTAACTTCATCAACATAATTCTCATAAGACAGCGTCTTAAAATCTACATAATAACTTTTACCTATGCTATCTAGATAGATATTTATAGATGCCTGCAGTCTGTCAGGAATATCATAATTCTGCGGCACAGCATATGTAAGTTTCGTCTTATCACCTGGCTCGAATATAATAGGCTCTAAACCCTCTAAATCTTCTTCACCAATAATTTCATACATACCCTCACCATTTGAAGATGCCATATTATTAGAATTAATATCACTATCCGAAGTATTTCATTTCACACAAGATGTGAATATCGTTGATATTAGTAGGAGTGATAGCACAAATCTCAATTTATTTTTCATATTACATTTCCTTTCTAATAAATCTTAGGGGGCGATTGAAATTAACTTTACTTCGTTGAATTTTAATTCAATGAAGTTCACTTCAATGAACTTTAGTTCGTTGAATTTTAATTCAATGAAGTTCACTTCAATGATGATTGCTCAACATAATCTATATGGCCTTCATGATCGACAACCGAATACCCATAGTAGAACTTACCCGATAGCCATAGTGGCGTGAATGCCTTTCCCTCCGGCAAACTCTGCCTTTCTTTTAAATTCTCTTTCTTCAAGTCATACATATAACTCTTATCACCTACATTAATGAATAATGTATCGCCAGTAGCATAATAGCCATTCTCACTGGCGGGTTCGTCATAAATTTTCTTAACTTCATCCGTGATTAAGTTTCTACTATAAAATCCGTCGCTATCATTATAGAAATAGGTATTCGCAAAAATACGTGAGCTGAATTCGATATTGGGCAGATCCGTAACCGAAACTTCCCCCGTTGCTAAATCTATTTCTAGGAATGTTTCTTCCCCGACTTCATCAACAGCATTTAAAAAGTCCTCGACATCTTTATACGAATTGTAGTCGACCTCCTCGTCGGTATAAGTACAGTGGTAATATGCCTTTTGCTCGCTCATTCCTAAAAAAACCGCCCTTGAGTGATAGCCATTAATAATTTCCGCTATTTCGGTGAGCTTTTCACTCTCTAAATCGAACGACATCAACGACCAGCTAACCTTTTCATCTGATACATAGTTTTTAGATATGCTGGATTCTACTGTAAAGTAAAGAACATTATTATGTATATATACACTGCTATCTCTCGGCGCGCTGCATAAATTATGGTTGATGCCTTCGAATTCTGTAAGCACCTTCATGTTCGTGCCGCCAATATCGGATTTTATTATCTGCGTTACCGTAGTTGTCTTATTGTCGCCGATACTTTTCATCTCGTCTTTTTGCTTAAAGGCATAGAATTTATCACCGTGTATGAAATACCCGAAATAATCCTGCTTTGCATTGCAATTTTCGTTATCGTGAATACATTCTGCCGCTGTGCAAATTGGCATTGAAGTCTTTTTCTCAAAATCAAAGAATGCTATCCATTGATTATCAAAATCTTTATGTAGAAAACCTGTTTCGGAAAATGAATAATCATAGATACCAACAGGATATTCAGCCTTATACACGTCTACTTTCTCCGATTTGTTACAAGCAATTAGGAAAATGAACAACGCTAAAATGCTAATAAGCTTGATTTTAGAATATGTGCGCATAATATACCTCCGAATGTTGTGTGATTATAGTTTCTTTAAAACGTTTAACAAGTTTCTTAACTCCTCAACTGATATAACCGTACCATAATATCTAAAACTTTACAATAATACTAGCAATAAATTTCTCCGCTCTGCTCCTTTTCTACCTTTTAACCAACTTTCACCTATGGGATTGTTCATTTTCGCCAACTGCCATTCCGATGCCTATTTTACCAAATTCTATCGTATATCCTTGTATAATATGCTAATTGATAGAATTTTGACTATATGTTATGATGGAGCCAATATATGGAGAGGAGGAGTTGAATGCGTTATACAAAGATTTTTATACTTGTTATTTCTATTGTGGTCATTACTTTGCCCATATTAGGCTGTCACAACAATAGTTCAAGTAATGAGGAAAACAATTCCCAATTAGGTAGTTCCCCGCAACATGAATCATCGTCCGATAATCTAGAATCGCAAATAGATAATGCAGACTTAACAAAAATACAAATGGAGACTGAATATCCAGAGTATCCAGGCGGCACCGAGAAAATTAAAGTAATTATATCAAATCAAAGTGATAATGAATTTTCTTATGAAGCGTATGTTTTCACATTGGAGAAGAAAGCTAGCGACGATTGGGCTGATGTTGCTTTCAAGGACGATGACATTGTTTTTCCGGCTTTAGGCGGAGTCGTGGAGCCTTCAAAAAGTGCTGAAATTACCATTGACTTGGCTCAATACTTCGAATTACCGCTTGAAACTGGATTGTACAGAATTAAAAAAGATGGACTTTTCGCCGAATTTAAAGTTATGTAAAAGGTATTCATATCAACTTTAATACGGGTCGAGCGGAGTTATACATAAATTCTAACAATTGTGAGGTTTATCTGAACGAGCAATTACAGTCATCGGCAGAAGATGCCTATACCTACATCGTCGATGCATATAATGCGGACAGTTTAGTAACTAAATTATACGATAAGGGAACTGCGTTTTTGCGCAGTTCCCTTGCCATTCTAATGCCTATTTTACCAAATTTTATCGTATATTCTTGTATAATGTGCTAATTGATAGAGTTTTGACTATATGTTATGATGGAGCCAATATATGGAGAGGAGGAGTTGAATGAAAAAAGTGAAGAGAAGAAACATCATGATTTTATCATTAATTTTATTGATTGCTGTATGCATATATGCGTATTTTTATCACAGAGAATTTAATCATGTTAAAGGCGGACCAGGAACAGGCATGTTTGAATTCCCAAAATCTGAAACAATAACAATTTGGTATAAAGGGGAAAAGTTCGAGGTCGATGGTGATAATAAGCAAAAAATCATTGATATGTTCCTAAATAAGAATTGGAGAAATATTGCAGTGTCTAACAAGTCCTATAAAGCTACTGCCGACGATATTCATATCAACTTTAATACGGGTCGAGCGGAGTTATACATAAATTCTAACAAT
>CALLQQ010000117.1 GCA_938014915.1 uncultured Clostridia bacterium | reverse complement strand
TGCTTCAAATACTCTTAATGTCATTCTTAATCCTCCGCTCTCACTAATTCCAGTTCGCCATTATCTATAATCTCAGCCGAATAAAATAGTCGTCCCACTTTTTCAGCAAAGTCGTCATAGTGTTGATTGTCGAAAAAATATGCTTGCCCTGTATTTAAATCTATCAAATTATACATACCGTGCTTTCTAAACACCATGTAAGCGCCTTCTTCGCATTCGTCACACACAACTAAAACGTCGCCTGGAACATATTTAATATTTTCTTTTTTTGTAATAATATTTTCAACTCTCATTTTTAATCCTCCACGATTTCATAATCTTCTGGCAACAATTCACTATATTCCCTATACGTAAAAGGGTTGACCTTCTTCCACCCAATCAATTTCAATGTTATGACTAGCCATAGATCTATTCAATGCCACTAATCCTTCACTATAAAGTTCGCCCGCTTTAAGATCATTTAGCTCTAACACTTCTAGGGCTATATATTCACAAGTTGACCAAAAACTTTCAAAAAACCGTACTTCCTTCTCATCTTTTTCGTAAACTACAAACATAATTTTCCCCTCATATATCTTTTACTCTTCTGCGGTTCGTAATATTAGCTCGACTGCGTCATCCCTAAGTTCACGAATGACGCTTATTGCCCTAGGGTTTATATACACTGACTTATCATCGTCCGTCAGCACGTGAATCATTACAGATTTTAGCATGACTTGCCTTGCAAGGCCCTGCAGATCCCCCTCTACGATCCCTGTAACAAAGTTTCTTTTTGTATTAAAACTCACTCTCACTATGCAATTCTCCTTTCTACTTTGGTCTCTTGCATGATTGTACCTCCTCGAAAAACATATCTTCTATCGGAACTCCGTATAGATCTGCAAACTTTTTTAAAGTAGCTAAGTTAGGGTTGGGCGTATATCCGTTCTCTATCTTAGCTAGCGCCGTTCGATGCATTCCCATAAGCTCTGCGGCTTTAGTTTGCGTAAATCCTGCCTCTTCTCGTACCTGCTTTAGTTTATTTCGTCTTTTATACTTCTCCCGTACTACCAAAACCATTAGACCCCCTCTCGGTCTGAGTCGTGAACTCGTCCACTTTTTCTACCGCCACATCGTATCGTTTCGCTATAACTAGTTGAGCTATTCTCGTACCCGATTTGAATCGCTGAGTTGTTGTCGTAAGATTCGTCAAGTTTACTTTGATCTGCCCTACATACCCTTGATCTATCGTACCTAAATGTACGTGCATCCCTCTGCTAGACAGACCAGACCTTGGTCGTACTTGTGCCTCATATCCCTCGGCAAGGTTGATTTTAAGTCCCGTATCCACCTTTAAGGTTTCAAAAGGATCTAGTACAATATCTTCTATCGTTCTAATGTCATACCCTGAATCAGTCGGATAGGCTTTATACAATTCATACTCACAGATATATTGCACCGTATCGAATGGTTCTTCTTGAAGTGAAAACATAGATTCACTCCAAATAGAGGCTCCTCCATCTTCATGAATACGGTATCTAGGTTTTCCGTCTTCTTCGAAAATACTGCTTATCGTAACCGTATCTCCTGCATATTTTGTCATTTCATAGTACGCATAACTGCCGTCATACCTATTTTCCATTGTGATATCTGATACTACTTTAACTTGTTCCCCAACTGAAATCATATTTCTTCTCCTCATTTTCTCATTCCGTTGCCAAAAATCTATAAAAATCTATAGTTTTGTTTAATTCCTTGTTCATCATGCCCTATTTCGAAACCTTTAATGGCTATCTACTTTAGTTTGATATAGCACTCCAAAGGCTTAAATTCCCATACAACGCATGGTACACATTAGCATTATCATTTTGATTGATATTATGCTAATTTATAGTTAGCTAAATTTATACTTGCATTTAAGTCTCTATCTAGTTCTAAACCGCATCCGCACGTATAAACTCTATCTGAAAGTTTAAGGTTTTTATCTACATTTCCACATTTACTACAAGTTTTTGATGAAGGAAACCATCTGTCTGCAATTACTAGCTCTATTCCTCTGAAATTAGTTTTGTATTCTAATTGCCTTCTAAATTCATGAAATCCCTGTTGAGCTATCGCCTTAGATAAGTGCCTATTTTTCATCATGCCTTTAACATTCAAATCTTCTATTACTATTCTGGATGGCTTGGTTTTCACTATCTCAGCAGTAATTTGATGAAGATGATTTTTTCTAATATTCGCTAACTTTCTGTGTAATAGTTGTATGTCCTTTTCGATTTTTAAGATATTGCTTGTTTTGGCAAAGGTTTCACCTCTCTTTCCTTTTTCATATTTGTTTGATACTTTGCGTTGCAACCTACGCATTTTCTTTTCTAATTTCTTTACTTTCTTTGTTTTGTTTATATTTTTATATCTTTTTCCGTCACTACATATTGCTAACTCACTTACTCCTAAATCTATTCCTAAACTAACGCCTGATAACTCTTCGTCTTTTTTTTCTTGATCCATACCAACAGTTAGATACCAGTATTTGCCA
>CALLQQ010000116.1 GCA_938014915.1 uncultured Clostridia bacterium | reverse complement strand
CCTTTTGGACAGTAGATACTTTGTTTTACACTATTCCTAAAAAAGACAATATGTTAGAGTTTGTCTATAATATTTTTCAGAACATTAATTGGAAGAAAAAAGACGAATCAACAGGGGTACCTAGTTTATCAAAAAGAACAATAAACAATGTTAATGTTTTAATTCCCTCCATCAAAGAACAAGAAAAAATCGGTGATTTTTTCAAGAACCTCGATAATCTCATCGAACTTCACGGGCGGGAACTCGATACATTGAAACAGGCAAAGAAATCACTACTTCAGCATATGTTTATTTAATAAAAAAGGGGAGAAAAGAATGAGTAAAGTAGAAAATATCAAACAACAATTATGGCAGATGGCTAATAAACTCCGTGGAACAATGGACGCAGGCGAATACAAAAATTACATTCTTCCATTCATGTTCTACCGCTATCTATCTGAAAATCAAGAAGATTATTTAAAGAAAAATGCCCTAGAGGACTTTTATACAGTTACCGAAGCGGGCGAAAAAGAAGATTACTTACAGGAGATAAGCCGCGGCATCGGTTATGTTATAGAGAGTGACTATACTTGGAATAGTTTAGTTACTAAAATAGATAAAAAGACAATTAAAGCAAGTGATTATCAAGATATGTTTTTATCTTTTGAAACGAATGCTAAGCGCAACGAAGATGCAGGATTCTCGAACATTTTCTCCGATGTAAATCTAGGCGATACTAGGCTTGGCGATAGCACGAATGAAAGAGCAATGGCGCTCAATGATATTGTAGAAATGATAGATAGATTCGAATTCAAGGACGAATCGGGCAGGGATATATTAGGCGATGTATATCAGTACTTGATTGGCGAATTTGCAGCTAGTGCCGGTAAAAAAAGCGGCGAATTCTATACCCCCTATGAAGTGAGCAAGATTCTATCTAAAATTGTCACCCTCAATGTTGAAGATACGGGAGAGCAATTCAGAGTATATGATTTAGCCATGGGTTCCGGCTCGCTCCTCCTAACAGTTAAGCAAGAACTCCCCTACGGCGATACTGAAGGTAGTGTTAAATTCTACGGTCAAGAATTGAATACCACCACCTATAACCTAGCAAGAATGAACATGATGATGCATGGCGTCAATTATAAGAACTTAAATTTAAGAAGAGCCGATACCCTAGATGCGGATTGGCCATTTGAGGAGAAGAACGGCACGCAAATACCGTTAACATTCGATGCCGTCGTAGCGAATCCGCCGTATTCCCAACATTGGGATAACAAAACCATCGACAGGGAGAAAGACCAGCGTTTTCGCCCGTTCGGTGTAGCACCAGCATCTAAGGCAGATTATGCCTTTGTTCTTCATGGGATATATCATTTAGACGATAGAGGCACTATGGCAATTGTATTGCCGCACGGCGTTCTTTTTAGAGGCGGAGCAGAGGGAAAAATTAGGAAGAAGCTCATTCAAGAGAATTTGCTAGATGCTGTTATAGGATTGCCGCCCAACCTCTTTTATGGAACTAGCATTCCCACTTGCATATTAGTATTTAAGGGGAGAGCGGCACGCAATACGAAAGATATTTTATTTATTGATGCATCTGCTGAATTCGTGAAAAGCAAAAATAAGAACAGGCTATCGGCGGATAACGTAAATAAGATTCTTAATGCGTATGAGGGTAGGGAAGATATCGACAAATACGCCTATGTTGCGGATTTAGATGAAATCAAGGAAAATGAGTACAACCTCAATATCCCACGTTATGTTGATACATTTGAGGAAGAAGAATTAATACCGCTAGCCGATGTAGCAAGCAATTTGGTAAAAGTTCAGAATGAAATAACGAACTCAAAGAAAAATATAATGGAACTTGTTGAACAGTTAGTCGGCACGAATGACGAGGCAAAAGAAGAACTAGATAAATTCATTGAAATCCTAGGTAAAAAGTAACTATCTAAATGGCGACGGGGCGGCTTTTTCGCCCGCTATCAGCCGATCCGCAGGTTAATAACCGAGCATGGCTATCTTGACAAAGAAAAACCACCAATCTATTAAATAGATTGGTGGTTCTTATATTTGAAAGATTAACGGAGATATCTCTCCCAATTAAATATTTACAACTCCGAATGCGCCGAGTACCGATGTGAACAAAATCACAATAATAAATATCGGTGCGAAGTATTTGATTACTACCTTAAATAGTTTTTCCCACTTAAATTCACCTGACTGCTTAACCTCTTCAGCGATAACATCTGTTCCGACAACATAGCCGATGAAAATACAAGTGAGTAATGCTGTAATCGGCATTAGAACAGAGTTCGTGATAAAGTCGAAGAAGTCTAGAATCTCCATTCCTAATATCCGCACACTCTCCCACGGGCCGTATCCCAATGAAGATGGAATTCCGAGTAAGATAGCTAACGCTGCCACAATAATTGATGCGGTCGTTCTCTTGAGCTTAAACTGATCGCATACAGTAGAAACGACGGCCTCCATCAAGGAAATTGCCGATGTTAATGCAGCGAAGATTACCAGCAAGAAGAATACAGATCCTATAATATTCGCAGCGCCAGTATCCGCAAATACTTTTGGTAATGTCATAAACATCAGTCCAGGACCAGCACTCAACATATCAGGATTAAATGCAAATACAGCGGGCACTATCATCAACCCGGCAAGGAATGCTATCCCAGCATCAAAGAGGGCAATTTGCTTGACTGATTGCTCAAGATCGTCTTCACGGCGCAGATATGATCCGTATGTTATCATGATACCCATCGCTAGTGAAAGCGAGTAGAACATCTGCCCAAGTGCCGCTAGAACCGTCTTAGATGAGAAATGGCTGAAATCCGGTAAAATGTAGTATTTTACGCCGTCCCATGCTCCAGGCAATGTAATCGAGTAGATAGATAGAATTATACAAAGACCGATTAGTATGGGCATTAAAATTTTACTAGCAGTTTCTATACCTTTCTTTACGCCACGCACTACAACAATAAATGTCGCTATAACGAATAGCGCTTGCCAAAAAATTGGCTCTAGTGGCTTAGATATAAATCCAGTAAAGAATCCGTCAGAAGCGGCATTTACACCGCCACCAGTTATAAAAACAGCAAAGTATTTTGCTACCCAACCGCCAATTACACTATAATAGGGCAGAATCAAAAATGCAATTAACGATGCGATAAAGCCGACGAATTTATACTTCTTGTTCAATGCTGCGAAAGCGCCAATAGGACTTTTTCCCGTTTTTCTACCTAGCGCTATTTCAGCGACCATAACAGAAAAACCAAATGTAAGTACAAGAATTAAATATACTAGTAAAAAGACCCCTCCGCCATATTTAGCAGCAAGATAAGGGAAACGCCAGATATTGCCGAGCCCAACTGCGGAACCCGCCGCGGCAAGGACAAACCCAATCTTCCCGGAGAATTTACTTCTCTGTTCCATATTTATTCACTTCCTAAATTCAGTTGCGCCATGTGCGCATTACTTTTTAATAATACCGAATATTTTATCATATTTTATCTAATGATGTCAATAGGCGATGATGATAATTATCAATACTTTAATTGTTTATTGATACCTTAACTATTATGTTCAAATTACTGGATGAATTAGAGGAAAAGGCTTTCCATAGCCTTCCATGATTATGTGATTTACTAAGTCTAGTTGCAAAATTGATGCAGGCACATTCGGTGTGATGTCGCCATAGAGCGACTTTTCGATAATTTGCTAAAAGCAAATACGCCTACTTAAAGCAGGTGATAACTGTCAAATCAGAATGAAGTTGCAAAATTGATGCAGGCACATTCGGTGTGATGTCGCCATAGAGCGACTTTTCGATAATTTGCTTTTTATCCTCCCCATTCGCAAGTAAAAGCACTTTCCTCGCTTGCATAATGCCCTTCATACCGACGGTGAGCGCAGCGGTCGGCACATCACTGAGCGAATCAAAGAAGCGTGAATTTGCCTCAATTGTACTCTCCCCAAGCTTCGAAATATTTGTAAAGGCTGGGAATGTGTCGCTAGGCTCGTTAAAGGCGATATGCCCATTATGCCCAATCCCAAGTAGTTGAACGTCCACTCCGCCAAGCCTCTCAATTAAATCGTCGTATCTCTTGCATTCTTCTTCTAAATCCTGAGCCATACCGTCGGGCAGAAATGTGTTTTCCATCTTGATATTAATATGATTCAGGAGTTTTTCGTTCATGAAATAACGATAACTTTGATCGTTGTCGGGCGACAAACCGCAGTATTCATCTAGATTCACAGTCCTTGCCTCTGAAAAGTCAATATATCCATTTTTATAAAGTTCCACTAATTGTTCGTAAGTTCCAATTGGCGTTGAACCCGTCGCCAGACCGATCACCGCATTTGGTTTCATTACGACTTGTGCAGAAATTATTGCTGCTGCTTTTTTGCTTAAATCTTCATAACTTTTTGCCTCTATAATTCTCATAATAAGACTCCTCTCAAACTCTGATATGCTTATTGTTCGTGTTAACAAGAAAAATCATGATGAACACTACCTAATATTATACTGAAAATATGGCATAAATGCAATGTAGGAAGTTAAAAAATAAAAAACATACCTAATAAATATAAAGTTCAATGACTATGGCACAAATTCGTTAGATTAAAGGCAAATTCTATTAAAACAACTTGTTACAATGATG
>CALLQQ010000115.1 GCA_938014915.1 uncultured Clostridia bacterium | reverse complement strand
GCGATGGCATATTAGATGAACACGTTGGAGAAGGGGAAAAGGTCGACGAAACCCTATGGGGAAACCCTAAAGCTACTCAGGAGCTATTCGATAGCCTCAAGGCTGACGGCATCAAATCCGTGAGGATTCCAGTTACGTGGCGGGACCATCTAGACGATAAAAATAAGATAGATAAAGAGTGGATGGACCGCGTGCAAGAGGTAGTCGATTATGCTTATAATATCGGCATGTACGTTATTATAAATGTTCACCATGACGGCGGCGACGATGCGCAGTTCGGCGCATGGGTGCGTGATGCGGCGGTTGATTACGATACGTTCTATGATAGATATTCTTCTATTTGGAAGCAAATAGCTAAGCGGTTCAAAAATTATTCGGACTACCTAGTGTTTGAATCAATGAACGAGGTTGGATTCGACAATTTGCCGAATGCCGAGGCGAAGGATCTGCTCAATAGAATAAATCAGGACTTTGTGGATATTATACGTGCGAGCGGCGGCAATAACAAGGCACGGCATTTATTGATTGCCGGATATTGGACCGATATAGCTGAAACTACTTCATCGGAATTTGAAATGCCGGAAGATAAGGCGAACGATGTTAATAAACTTATTCTTTCCGTTCATTACTATACTCCTTGGGAATTCTGCACTACAAACATTCAAAATACGTGGGGCACGCCGAGCGAAGTTAAGCAGATGGAAAACCTCATTGGTAAGATGAATACAACTTTTGTCGAGAAAGGTATTCCCGTTATAATGGGCGAATACGCCGCTAGTGGCGATGATATGGCGAGTTGCATTTTCTTTATAGAAAAGTTCGTTAAGCTATGCGACGATTATGGTATGGCGACATTCTATTGGGATAATGGCGGACAAGTGGATAGGAATACTTACGAATGGCGGACTCCTGCCTTTTTAGAGGCAATGAAACGTGCAACAAGCGGCGAAGAATATACGGTAGAAAAGCCGGAATTATAAAAAATATAGAGAATATTAGAGGAGGAGCAACTTGAAAATTCTGAAGAAAACAATGGCATTTGTGCTTATAATGATGTTATCGTTGACGATTCTATCAGCATGCACAAATAAAGACAATGGCAAAATGAGGGACATTACTTCAATGGAACTTGTTGCCGACATGGGGCTAGGGTGGAATCTTGGCAACACACTTGATGCTACACCGAATGAAACCTCATGGGGCAATCCGCCAGCGTCAGAGGATCTTATAAAACAGCTTAAAAAGGATGGAATTGACTCAATTAGAGTGCCCGTCACATGGAAAGATCACCATGGCAGCGCGCCCGATTATGAAATTGATGAGCAGTGGATGGACCGCGTGCAAGAAGTTGTCGATTATGTAGTCGATAATGGAATGTATGCCATCCTAAATTTACATCATGATGAGTGGATAATGGACGCATCGAAAGATTATGATAAGGTGCTTGAGCGGTATAAAGCCCTATGGTCGCAAATTGCCGATAGGTTCAAGGGATATTCCGACTATCTAATTTTTGAATCCATGAACGAGATAGGATTCGAAGATTTGCAACATGGGGAGAAGCCGACGCAGGAAGCATACGATATTTTAAATAAGCTGAATGACGAATTCGTGACGTTAATTCGCAGCACTGGCGGAAACAACCCTGAGCGACATCTTCTAATTGCTGGTTACTTCACCGATATAGCTAGATCCGTGGAAGGATCGGTAATTCCCGACGATGATAGAACAATTCTATCGCTGCACTATTATACACCGTGGAGGTTCTGTGTTAATGGCGTTGAGGAAGATAATAGTACAGCATTCTGGGGGAGCGATAATGATATTGCCGAACTGAAGAGATTATTCACAATGGTGGAAACTACATTCATAGATAAAGGCGTTCCCGTAATACTAGGCGAATACGGCGTAAACCCGAGGGCCGATAAGGATAGCCGCATATTCTGGATTGAATATGTAACTAAGACTTCTTACGATATGGGCATTGCTCCATTCTTTTGGGATAATGGCGAAGAAGTCGATAGAGCAACAAATAAATGGCGGACAGAGGGGCTTATCGATGCGATGAATAGGGCGACGAGTGGCAAGGATTATGAAGTAGAAAAACCGTAAGAAAAATTACAATTTAAGATACAAAAAGTGTCATGACTGATTCCAGTCATGACACTTTCATTTAGTTGGGATATGCTAAATTAGTTTGCTATTTCTCCCCAGATAATGCCCCTGCCGTTCGTTGCTAGGAATACCCTACCATATACATTTGGATCACCTGTGATAGCAGCAATATATGATGTTCCCCATTGATGTTCATCATCGTTAATGCGTATCCATGTTTCACCCAAATCGTCGGAACGGAAGATGCCGAATATATTATTGATTGTGCCAGCGGCATAGATAGCATTGTAGCTATCGGCGGTTTTACCTGCGCCAAGTCCAACAGCTTGAATTTCCTTGTTGGTGAGCCTATCGGCAGAGTTGCCCATATCGTAAATTCTATACAGACCATTTTTACCTGCTGCCATTATTTCACCTTCATGCCCTGGAACTGATCTAATTTGAGTTGTTTCAGTTACATTTACCGAACACTTCGTGAAGTTCTTGCCAGCGTCATTACTGATGTAGATAGCGCTAGAAGTGAATGCGTAGAAGATGTTCTTATTCACCCTGTCGGCGGATACTGTTGCGCCATTCGGCAATCCATTAGGTGTAATCCATGAACTACCTCTATCGGTTGAATAATATGTATTAGAGCCGTTAGATGTCATGATAACACTACCATCTGTATTAACTGCTATCATAACTTCATTGTAATCGCCAAATCCACCAGGAATTGAGCAACGTGTCCATGTATCGCCAGCATCGGTCGAGTATGCAAGGATTGTATTACCGCCGCCACGAACAACGAAGCTAGGATTATCCCATGCGAATTCAATACAGGTTGAGTTGCCATTACTGCCATGATCGTTAGCATTTGGCGGTGCTTGTGTCAAGTCCTTATGAGAGAATCCGTCGATATCGCCCATTGCACTATATAGCTTAACATCGCCCGTTTCGGGAACTGCAAGATATAGAACAGCGGTCTCTTCAATGCCTTTACAATGCGCACGAACTTGAACCTTTGTATTTGTAGTAATGTCGGTTAAATTACTTGCAAAATAGATAGTCGCGCCCGTACCCCAGATTAATTCATCGGAATTAAATGGATTTATATTGACGTCGCCCATCATCCAGCCAAGTTTAGCATATTCTTCTCCCCATACTAGCCAAGGTGATTCTGAGAAGTCAAGTTCGAATCTATCTCTGCTAAAATCGCCGTCGGCATCGTTATCGAAGAAGGAAACCCATGTTTGTCCTCCGTCGGTAGTATAGAAGATATTGTCGTTCTGCTTCCATCCCCAACGACCAATTGTCGACACGGCCATAACATTCGTGTCTTGTGCATCTATCGATAACCCGCCGTAACCGAAGTATGTTGCTGATTTTGGTGAAATATCTGTCCATGCGCCCGTGCTTAAATCGTATTTGTATACAGCGCCAGCAGTTACTTCATATGGGCCTGCCTTATTTCCAAAAGTCATATAAAGTGTGTTGTTTGCAATTTCAGCACGCATTGGAACTGTGCATTCAGCGGTTGTAGGTTGACCAGCTACTGCCGACCAAGTTGAACCAGCATCCTTACTGCAATAAATTGAATTTCCCTTATCGCCAACACCAACATAGATGTCGGTAGTGCCATTTGCATTCTTCTTCTCCGAGTCAAATACTATCCAAGTGATTCCTACATAAGTATCTTCTTCTTTATATGTACCAATATTAGTGAAGCTAGATACCTTGTTGAAAGTAACACCTGCATCAGTCGATTTATATAACCCATCTGTTTGTGAGCCAATATAAACGATATTGTTGTTATTCGGATCGATTGCGATTCTTTCACCTGCATTACGTGACTTTTCATTCCCTCCAACGTGGAAAGGTAGATCCGTCACAACAGTCCATGTATCGCCATAATCATCGGAGCGCATCAATGCGCCTTTATTCGGATCCCAGCCATTAGTATAAGCACCAACAAGAATATAAACACGGCTCGCCATTACTGGATCGGGCATCATGCTCTGAATATACATATGTCCCCATTTGCTGCCCGGTGTGCTATCGGTAAGCGGTATCCATTCACGGGTGATTTTATCCATACGATATGCGCCGCCAATGTCGGTCCTCGCATAAACTAAGTCCTCTTCAATTTTGGAATACTCAATGCCGGACGTATATCCGCCGCCGACTATTTCAACGTTATCCCAATCGTATTTTTGCGTATTTGCATCATTATCCCCATATGGATCGCTATATAGTACTTCACCTTCAAAATACCATACATGGAGAGTACCATCGGATTCAAGGAATTTTGACGCAGGAATTACTGCCTCTGATAACGGTTCCCACATATAATTCATGAATAATAGATTTGTGTCCGCCGCAGTTACAGATGTATTAACTAAAATATACTGCCCTTTCGTTGCGAGGAAGTATTGCCAATATAGGAAGTCCTCGTTCTCATAGAACTCAAATTCTCCACCATCGACCGTGATAACATCGGGGTTATCAGATATATCAGCGGAATGAATTATCAAGTTATAATATGTCTTGCCCGGATTCGGGTTTGTTGTAACCGTTGTTGACTGTGTTGTAGTTGTAGTCGCCTTTGTGGTTGACTGTGTAGTAGTTGTAGTCGGTTTTGTAGTTGACTGTGTAGTAGTTGTAGTCGGTTTCGTAGTTGACTGTGTTGTAGTTGTAGTCGGTTTCGTAGTTGACTGTGTAGTAGTTGTAGTCGGTTTCGTAGTTGACTGTGTTGTAGTTGTAGTCGATTGTGTAGTTGTTCCACCTCCGCTACCAGGATCGCTATAATAGATTTCCCCATCTTTATACCAGATGTTCAACGTGTCGGAAGCAAATTTTGCTGCCGGGATAGTTGCATCACTTAAATTGCCCCAGTTCGGCGTTAAAAAGCTCAACTCAACCGTATTACTCGGCTTAACATATACAGTGAGTAGCACATCGCCTTTATCGGCGGTGTAATTCTGCCACCATGATGGTTCGCCATTTGCTAATTTGCTTTCGCAACCGGAAACGACTATCATACCAACATCGCTTGAATCGGCGGAATTGATGACGAGCTTGTAATATCCATCTTGCGGAGCAGGGGATGTCGTTGCAATTCCAGTTGTTGATTTTGACGTAGATTCAACCGTGGTAGCCTTTGTTGTCGTTGTTGTAGTTGTAGCCTCAGTTGTTGTGGTAGTTTTTTGTGTTGTTGATGTTGTAGGCGTACCAGTTCCATTTGGATCGGTATAGGTTAAACCAGTTCCATAGATATACCATGCCTCAATATTCCCGCCATTTAAATCGAAGTCGCTTGCTGGAATTGTGAAGCTTGCTAGATTCCCCCAATTCGAAGTGAGTATTCCGAAATTGAGTTCGGCGCCGGGCCTAACCCTTTCGTTCACAATAACATCACTTTCCCCATCGGGATTTAGCTGCTTGTACCAGGAGCCATCGGCGAATTGTCCGCCGGAAATCGTGACAATGCCCACTTCATCATATCCGCCATCCGCACCGATATAATGGATTACCAATCCATTATATCCATCTTGCGCAGATACGGGGAGAGCGGTTATTGTCATTGTTATAAGCATCGATAATGCTAATAGCAATGATAGAATCTTCCTGTTCTTCATAGTTCTCCTCCATAAATATATTTTATTTTAAAGTAAGAGGGTTACCCCCACTATTAAAACCTAGGGAAGTTAGTAAACGATTACAGATATTCACATTATTATTGATAAAAACTATCACAAATAATAACGAGCCATAGAACAATTATAGACACTAAATACACTAATAAAGTATATATCCATTATAATATGGATCATAATAAACAACAATGAATAAATTAAATGAACATTATCAATGGTTACTGTGAAATACATACAAATAGTTATAAAGTCTTTGTCGAATTTCCACACATTAGCTGAATGTTACTGAAAAAACAGAAGAATATTGTCGCTACGTATTAACTATTTAATCGAATTGTGTTAAAATAGAGATGTTCATATATGCAGATTATAAAATATCATAACTTTGAGGAGGAATATGTATGTTAAAGGAATTCAAAGAATTCGCCATGAAAGGGAATGTTATTGACCTAGCAGTCGGTGTAGTGATCGGTGGTGCATTCGGCAAAATTGTAACATCTTTGGTTGATGATTTACTAATGCCGATTCTAGGAGTACTTATCGGTGGAATAAACTTCACAGATCTGAAGTTTGTTATCAAGCCTGCAATTGAAGATACGGCGGAAGTAGCCATTATGTATGGACAGTTTATACAATCGGTAGTGGACTTCTTAATAATAGCTTTTTCGATTTTCATGTTCCTTAAGATAATTACTTTTAAAAAGAAGAAAGATGAACCGGAGAAGCCCAAACCCGCCGAACCAACAAAGGAAGAAGTTCTGTTAACTGAAATACGGGATATTCTAAAAGAAAACAAATGAACTAATATGTAGATTAAAAAGAAATCCTACCGTTATTATAATAACGGTAGGATTTTTAGGTTGCGATATATATTCTGTCGTGGGAAGATGCACGATTATTTCATTTTCCTTGACATATTTATTATGGCTAGAATGGAAAATACTACGGTGCTAATCAGAAGAAAAACTATGCTATGTAATGCGTTTAGCTGATAGTCGCCAACTTTATACACAATGCCGAATATATCTTCAAAAGTAATTCGATGTTCTTCTAATGCGCTCCCCGCAAACGATTCTGACAGAGGTATTTCCATTAATGTTTGACGCAATAACAATCCTGAATGTGATAATGGGAAAAAGCGTATTACATATTGCATTCCAGTATGGAGGTTGCCTATGGGGATGTAAATTCCCATCACGAAGCCGATTACTGCACCAGTTACCGCACTTGCCGATGCGAATGCATTCTGGCTTTTAAATAGTGAAACTATAAAGAATATCATTGAGCTGCTAGCTAGTGTTGTGAGCAGAATTAAGCAAAATACTTTTATTAAAGAAGCCACAGGCAGGAAATCGCCGCCACGGGAAACGATATAAAGCTCACCTAAAATTAATGTTACTATCGTCATAATGACGCCCGCAACATATGAACTTAATATATAACTAACAGTAATTTTCCCCTTAGATACAGGCGACGAAAAGAAGTCTTTATGTATTTTGCGTGTTCTGTCCTCAATCATAATGCCGAATGCACCCATTGTTGCAGTAATAGATGTTACGGCAAGTAGACCGGAAACAATCCAGCTATCAATTAGGAATTTTGGTTTAGGTATATCTTCAAGACTATCAACCATAACATCGCCGAGGAATAAAGCATATAATCCAATTATTATAAAGACGCTTAATAAAGAGAAGAAAACAGCGGCTCTATCCCTGAAAAACATCAGTAGATTCCTTTTAATTAAACTTATCATTCCCTAATCTCCTTCCCAGTTATCCCGATAAAAGTATCATCCATCGTGCCTCTAATTACTTAAAATCCGGAAATATTATCTTTTATCATGGGAAGAATGG
>CALLQQ010000114.1 GCA_938014915.1 uncultured Clostridia bacterium | reverse complement strand
TCTTCACTCAACCGTTGGTGAACAACGTGGTGTGGCTTAATTAATATCTGACACCTATTCGAGTCTATATTTTTTGCAAGATTATCTGAAAATCTCAAATATTCCTCAATATCTACTTTAGGCTTTTGAAAGTTACTCCCTTTCCATGTGGGGGCATATAAGATTATCTTTTTATTCCTATCAATTTTTATACCATGAGCACTAAGCTTGTCTAAAATATACTCTCTATTCGTGCTCAATACTAAATCATTTCTGGGGTGTCCATTCTCTATAATTTTTCCTTCATATAAACCATCTAACCTATATGATTCTTTAAATATTTTTGTTGTAAACTTATTAGCTGAAATAATATAGTCTGCAGCCAATAAGTTACGTAACATATTCCCACTTGCTATCTTTCCATCAGGCATGTCAAAACCCAGAGTTTTAACCGTGATACTATGCCACGTATCGATAAAAACCTGCTCATCTTTTTTAGAAAAATAACCAGAAAAAGAAGTGTTATGAACAAGGTACTTCGCACTAACTAAATACTTAATAAACTCTTTGCTTTCCCTTTTCACGAACTTAACATTCTTGTATTGTTTATATTCATCAAAGAGTAATCTATGATTATCTAAGTCATCCAAAGACCATATATGTGTAAATTTGGAGAAGTTATCGTCATTTATAAAGGCTTTAAAAATAGCATATGGATTACATATCATACCTCTTCCAAAATGTGATTCGTATAATATAACATTATCTTTCACTTTATATCTATTATAATAACTAGCATATAGAGAACGAAACCTTTTTGCTTCTGACTTTCTTCTATCTTTAAAAGGTTTCAACAACAATTTTTTCGTTACTTTTATTCTCCATTTTAATGCCTTAAAACTCATTTTTCTATCCCTTTCCTTACTGTTTATTCAATATCTTTCTTTATTTGTGATGTCGCTATATCCGGTGTGCGGGGCAAATACACCACTTCACAATGCTCTTTTAGGAAGTCGAATTCCCCCACCCAGTCATCACCCATAACGAAAATATCTGCTTTATATTCCTGCACATCGGGAATTTTCTGCTCCCAATTTTCTTCAGGAATTACAAGATCAACATAGCGAATTGATTCAAGCATCATCTTCCTAGTATTGTAGTCATAATAGCATTTCTTCTGTTTGCTATTCCAGTTAAATTCGTCTGTGGAGAGCGCTACAATTAGATAGTCGCCGAGTTCTTTCGCTCTTTTTAACAAATTAATATGACCAAAATGCAATATGTCGAATGTGCCGTAAGTAATAACTTTTTTCATTGCTACCCTCTTTTTTTACTAAATTTGCAGTTCTATACCCCCACAATATCATTGATTAAAAAAGCGGGGGATGCAGGAAAATAGATTGACTTGTTGCGAAAACTGTCGTTTTATATTATATCATATCGTTTGAAACTTTACAAGTTTATGATAAATATAAATCTAAATTCAATTCCAGCAATGCACAAGATGGCAAATACACAGCAAAAACCCCCGTGGCATCCAATTCCGCAGGGGGACAAGCTTATTTATACATAATCCGCGCTTCAATGTCTTGGTTGTAATTGCCAAACCCTTTACCAAAAAGGGTTATACCGCCGACGTTGTCCGCATCGTCCGGTATTTCGAATCGGAAAACTAAATCGCTTTTATTATCTAAATTTAACTCTTCAATATTAATGTCGGAGATGCGCAGCCCATCAATGAAACAACCTTTAGAATTGATTGTAAGCAATTTCAATAAACCGTATTGGTTCCAATAATCGAACCACCAATCCGGCGTATAACGCCCACGCTCCGCACCATAGTCGCCAGGGCTCGTCCACTGTCCTAGCAGAACATTATTAAGATAGAAATGTATGTCCGACGGCCATTCATCGCATACTCCCGGTGCCTCGGACGAAATCTCAAACGATATTTGTATCTCTTTTAGGATTTGTTTCGGCTTTAGATAATTTGGTATTCTATATTCAACATACCCTTGCGTAAACCATAGGATACTAGCATTCGAGCGCATCGGATCATCAAAATAGCGTAGACTATCAACCTCCCCAATGAGGAATTCTTTCGTAGCAATACCGCAGGTCGGCATCGCCTTTATGCTACTATAACTACCGATCGGGAGTGAAACTTCATATATATTACCCTTATCAAAATCGCTTTTAAGGTCAAGCAAAATTTTAGTTTCTTTTAAACTGCAAGTCTTCTGCAATCCTCTTTTACCAGGCGAATTCTTAATACTTATAATTTCCGCTTCATGTAAAATCTTTATGTGCGACGTTATTGCGCCATTCGTCACGCCAAGATGCTCGGCAATTTCATTGAGATTCATTGTTCTACGCACGGTCAAAGCCTCAACAATCTTAATTCGCAATGGTGAATTAAGAGCTCTGCAAAATTCATGTACTTTATCTAAATTGTTAATTTGTCTCATTCGCTCACCATTCCTTCACATTTTACGTGCCATAATCCAGCATCAGAAGATATTTCTATTATAGCACTTCCTAAACATTTACGCAACATTGTATATTGTTGATTACCCCCATTGACAGCAGCGGTGAAATATGATAAAGTATATCTAATTGAATTATCTATAATATTTTAGCACATCCTAAAGTTAAACCAATGCAAATTAAATGAAAGTAGGTAGAAAAATGATGAATCTAACAATCAATACGCAAATTCGGAAAGACAGAATCAAACATGAAATTTATTGCCTCTTAGCCAAGCATAGCGGTCTTTGCATTTATGAGGGTATCTTCGTTGGTGAGGAAAGCGATATTCCGAATGTAGATGGAATTCGCCTTGACGTTCTCGACGCATTGAAGAAAATCCGCATACCTGTATTGAGATGGCCGGGTGGCTGTTTCGCAGAGGAATATAATTGGAGAAGCGGCATCGGCGATCGCTCTAAGCGCCCCCAAAGAATAAATGTGCATTGGGGCGGCGTTATTGAAGATAATAGCTTTGGTACGCACGATTTCATGAGGTTATGCGAATTGCTCGACTGTAAGGCATATATTAACGGCAACATGAGCGGCGGCACGGTGCGTGAAATGTCGGATTGGGTTGAATATCTAACATTTGATGGATATTCAACATTAACTGCCTTGCGTGAGGAAAATGGTCGCAAAAATCCATGGAAAGTTGAATATTTCGGTGTGGGCAATGAAAATTGGGGAGCGGGCGGAAATATGCGTCCCGAATATTATGCGGATGAATACCGAAAATATCAAACTGTCGTAAGAAATTACGGCGACAATCAAATCTACAAAGTCGCGTGCGGACCTAATAGCGATGATTATTATTGGACCGATGTCGTCATGAAGAATGCTGGGCATTGTCTTGATGGGATTTCTCTTCACTACTACACATTGCCGACAGGTTCATGGGATAGCAAGGGTAGCGATTTAGAATTCGACGAAAAAGAATGGTACTCGACACTCAAACGTACATTATATATGGAAGAACTCGTGACAAGGCACAGTGAAATTATGAATAGGCATGATCCCGAAAAACGCGTTGGCTTAATTGTTGACGAATGGGGGACATGGTATGACCCACATCCGGGTACGAATCCCGGCTTCCTATATCAGCAGAACACAATGCGTGATGCCTTAGTGGCGGGAATTAATCTCAATATTTTCAATCAGCATTGTGATCGTGTCCACATGGCGAATATAGCTCAAACTGCGAATGTGTTGCAATCTATCATATTAACCGATAAGGAAAAGATGATACTTACACCGACTTATCATGTATTTGATTTATATAAGCATCATATGGACAGCGCATTATTGGAGACAAGTTTAGTATGCGATAACATTGAAGTTGACGGTTCGGCTATACCGCAGATTCATCATTCAGCATCTATTAGCGATAATGGTATTATTACCATAACGATATGTAATTTATCCCACGATAAAAAAGCCGACCTTTCATCGGCTTTACTGGATTATGATGTTAGCAAAATCAGCGGTAAAATATTATCCAATGAGATGAATGCGCACAATACATTCGATGAACCGCAAAATGTTGCACCATCGGAATTTAGCGATTTTTCTATAAATGAAGATGGTTTTTCAGCATCAATACCTCCTTGCAGCGTTGTCTTGTTAAGGCTTGAAAAGTAAGTTTATTTGCATATATGGAAAAGGAAGCAACTCGGCAAAATTTGCAGCAAAAAAGTCAGGGTAAATACCCTGACTTTTTATTTATGATATTTCCCATTCGCACTAATCATGAAGGCACGATAAATTTGCTCTAATAGCATTATCCTTGCCATTTGATGTGTGAACGTCATCTGCGACATTGAAAGTTCCATATCGCTAATTTGCTTTATAGATGGATCTAATCCGTATGAACTACCGATTATAAAATTAATCGTACTCCTGCCCGAAAGTGTTATATCACTAACTTGCCTAGAAAATTGCTCGCTATTAGGCATTTTACCCTCGATACATAGGGCGAATACATATCCACCCTTAGATAGCTTCTTCTCGATTAGCTTAGCTTCTTTTTGCAGTGCTGCGGAAATGGCGGTTTGGGATGGTCTGTCCGGTAAAGGTACGGGAGCAAGTTCGATAATATTAAGCTTGCAAAAAGCGCCAAGCCTCTTCACATATTCAGAGCAACCATCACGAAGATAGCTCTCCTTTAGCTTGCCCAGCGCTATAATATTCACTGTTATTATTCGTATCACCCACTAAATTAATTTAGAATTATAGTGCAATAACCATTCCAGATGCCGACACTGGTGCGACATCAAGTGTGAAGTCCTTCCCCAATTGGAAATTATCTAATTTATCAAGCACTTTTTTAGATGCAAGTGATGGTAGATTATTATTTTGACTTAAATGCCCTAGAACAATCCTAGTTGTTCCCGTTTCAACAAGAGTTTTTATAAATTCTGCGCTATCGGTATTGGATAGATGCCCGACTTTAGAAGATATCCTATTCTTTAGGAATGTTGGATAATTCGTGTTGCATCTGAGCATTTGCTCATCGTAATTTGATTCAATTAAGCACAGGTCACTGCCTTTAAGATTGGCGGCGACTTCTTGCGTAACTTCCCCTAAATCGGTGCATATAGAAATTTTTCTATCATCGCTCGTATGTACTGTATAACCGAAACTTTCCTCACAATCGTGCGGAGTATGGAATGCTTTTATTTCCATATCGGCAACTTGTGTTGGGCTGTCAGTTATTTCATATAAATTGTCAAATGAATAAAGGAGCTTTTTATGTATAAGATATTCGAGAGTACCTGAGGACGCAAAAATGGGTATTCCCCTTTGCTTTTGTAATTGATATAATCCTTTTACATGATCAGAATGTTCATGCGTTATAAATACGCCCTTAACAGCATCTATATCAATGCTACAATGATTAAGAGCAGTGAGCATGCCACGATAGCTTGCTCCTGCATCTATCAAAATACCGCTTGATTGCCCACCTATATAAGTCGAATTTGCTTTACTAGAACTAAAAAGTGGGCATACCCTTGCCATTATAATTCATTCCTCCAAATATCTACACAATTATAGCGCTTTCGCCAAGGCATTCCCCGGGATGGCTTTCTTAACAATATTAGCGCCTAATTTTTTAAGTTTAGTTTCAATTTCCTCATAGCCACGCTCGATATGGTATATATCTTCAATCTCGGTTGTTCCCTGCGCAATTAAGCCTGCAATTAATAATGCTGCGCCTGCACGCAAATCCGTTGCACGTACTGGAGCGCCCGTCAACTTATCTGTTCCGCTAATTACCGCAACTTTGCCATCGACGGATATATCGGCACCCATTCGCCTCAATTCATCGACATAGCGGAAACGATTATCCCATATCCCCTCGGTAATAATGCTTGTGCCCTCGGCAATTGTTAATAGCGCCGCCATTTGTGGTTGCATATCAGTAGGGAATCCTGGATGGGGCATTGTCTTAACATTAGTCTTAACAAGAGGTTTGTCAACCCATACCCTAATGCTATCATCATATTCCTCGATATTGACGCCAATTTTCTCAAGTTTTGCCGTAATAGATTCTAAATGCTTTGGTATGACATTTTTTATGATAGCATCGCCGCCCGTTGCTGCAATTGCCATCATATATGTTCCTGCCTCAATTTGATCGGGTATTATTGCATACCTTGCGCCTTTTAAATAATCTACTCCTCTAATTTTAATCACGTCTGTGCCGGCGCCCATAATATCGGCACCCATAGAGTTCAAGAAGTTAGCCAGGTCAACAATATGTGGCTCTTTAGCCGCATTTTCTATGACGGTAAGACCCTTTGCTTTAACAGCAGACAACATTGCATTAATCGTTGCGCCAACTGTTACAATATCAAAATAAACTTGAGCACCAACAAGTTTATCTGCTTTTAATCCGACCATACCGTGTTCGATAGTATATTCAGCGCCCAATGCCTTAAAGCACTTTAGATGCTGATCGATCGGGCGATCGCCTAGATCGCATCCCCCCGGCATTGATACGCATGCTCGATTAAATTTACCTAATAAGGCACCAAGAAAATAATATGACGCACGCATATGCCTTGCCATTTCATATGGCACGGTAGGCTCAATTATTTTTGAACTGTCAACTTCTATTGTAGATTTATTTATCATTTTAACGCTTGCGCCTATTTGAGTAAGAATTTTTATTATAATAGACACATCGCTTATATTTGGAATATTTTCAATAATGCATGGCTCATCAGCAAGAATTGCTGCTGGGATAATCGCCACTGCTGCATTTTTAGCACCGCTCACTTCAACCGTTCCCGTTAATCTGTTTCCCCCACAAATAACGTACTTATCCAAATCATCACACTCCTTAATACTAACCTCTTGATTATACCATATGCTAATAAATAATGAAAGCTTTTTTACACATATCTCATCGTTCTAATGTTTATTTTAATCAATTTGATACTCTTTATGCTAGTTTGTTATTTCCTTTTACAAGCATCTGAGAAGCCTTTAATATTATAGCCATTTGTTGCCATGTATATTCATCATGTATGTTCATACTGCATATTAAATAAAATATTACTTTAACCTGTCGATATTTATATGTATTAAGTTGCCATTTTATTTTAATAAATTTAAACAAAATGAAAAAGCTAGCTATAAAAGTAGCTTTTTCATTTTCCCGATATTAACCCTCAAAAGGGATTATCTTTATTGAGCTAATTTTAACATAATCAATTGGCTTTGACATCTCGCTACCATCTTGATTATATGTAGTGTCAACTTTTGAAATTGCGTCAACTACATCAAGACCATCTATAACTTGCCCAAATACCGTATAATTGCCGTCAAGGAATGGTGTTCCCCCAACCTCTTTATACTTATCTTTTACGTTAGTAGGGAACTTTTTATCTTGGCTATCTTCAATTTCCTTAAAATAATCGTCGGTCAATTCGTCGGCATTAGCACTAACGATATAAAATTGGGATGTATTTTGTCCCGCCATATTAGCATAGCATAATGCACCCTTGAAGTTGCGCAATTCGTCAACCGATTCAACCTCGAACGGTGTACCCCAGATGCTCTCGCCGCCTGTGCCGTCGCCCTTGGGATCGCCGCCCTGAATCATGAAATTGTTGACTACCCTATGAAAATTAAGTTCATCATAATATCCATTTTCAGCATGTGTAATGAAGTTTTCTACTCCTTTTGGAGCATACTCGGGGAATAGCTTCACCTTAATATCGCCGAATCCCTCAACTGAAATAACTGCAATTTTCTCGTCCTTTTCCGGCTCGTTAAAGTTAGCAATTTCCACGTCTTTGGTTTTACCGCATGAAGTTATAATTAACATTCCCATTACCAACGCAAGTAGCATTGATGATAATTTGATTATTCTTTTCATCTTTAACACCTCATATTTTTATCGTGAGTTTACTTAATATATTATACAATAAAATATTGATATTGTAAACACTAAGTATGGAAGTTCTTGCGCATCAATTAATTTACATCATCTACACTACTGGATTCATTGCCGGGCGATGTGCCCTGTTCGCTCGATTTATATGTTGATATTTCTATCTTCTCTATGATAATTTCTTCAACTGGCACTTTAGTTTTTTCATCTTCGATGCCTATTTTGGTGATTTCCTCTATTACATCAAGCCCCTCATACGCTTGTCCGAATACTGTATATTGTCTAGCAAGTGATGGAGCACCTCCAGCTTTAACAAAGGCGTCAATCGCCTTTTGCGGGTATCCGTTCTTCTCCATTTCACTTTCTAAAACGGGATCAATTTGTACGGTATTTACAAAGAAATATCTGCTATCACCACTACCCTCTCTAGTTCCAATTGAGCATAGTGCGCCCTTGAGCGGCCATAAATTTTCATGGTATTCGTTCTTAATGTCTTTCCCCGTAATAGTCTTTGCCGATTCGCCCGTATCGCTATCGCTCCCCGCCATGAATGCGTTGCTCGGCTCAATAGCAAAAACTTTCTGATTATTGTAGAATCCTTCATTAGCTAATTGAACGAAATTCTCAACTGTATTGGGGCAATATTCGGGGTATAGGACTGCCTCTATAACTCCTTTTGTTGTAGTTATAATTGCAATTTGCTGCCCATCTTCGGGGGGATTTAGCTGAACCATCTCCATATTTTCCTCATCGAAAGAAACGGTCTCACAACCGACTGCAAAAAGCATTACCGCCAGTAACATTATGCATGAAATTGCCCTTTTCATAATACCATGTCCTCCCTAAATTCCTGTAACTTTATCCTGTCTAGCATATCTTCCGCCATTTTGCGCGTAATCGCCTTTGTGCCCTCAAGTAGCACTGATGCCGTACCGCAAGCCGCTGCGAATCTCACTGCATCGTCAATTCCCTTACCGCTAGCAAGCGCATCAATGAATCCGGCAACTGTTGTGTCGCCTGCACCGACGGTGGAAATTGCCTTAACCGTCGGCGGAATTGCGATGGCATCATTCTTACAAGCATAGTATAATCCCTCATCGCCCATGCTAACTAAAATATGCGTTACCGCTCCCTTTAGAGGGCGAATTGCATCCGCAACATCATTGATGCTAGAGATTTCTCTACCCGACGCAAAGCTAAGCTCCGCCAAATTCGGCTTTATCATATAGGGGCGAATGTGCAAGTAATCCTCTATTGTCAGTATAGCACTATCAATTGATACCTTTGCGCCCGTACTAGCTATATTATTAATGAGTGAAATGTAGTCGCCTTTATCCATTCCGACGGGCAAGCTCCCGCCGAAATGAACAAGAGTATCCTGTGCATTATTGATATTGTTGAGCACATTCATCTTCAGTGCCGTAATTTCCTTTTCAGTGATGGGGTCGCCTTTTCGATCTATCTTCATAACTTTATCATCCGATAGAGTTATCGTGAAGTTTTCCCTGATAGAACCGTTATATTCTATGCAATCAAATGCTACACATTCACTATCAAGTATATTTGTAAAAGTCGGTAGATTCTTATTGCCCGTGATGCTTAGTGAAACATTCTGTCTACCCAGACTTGTAAGGACACGTGACACATTCACGCCTTTTCCGCCAGCGTCAATATGTTCACGGCTAACGATTGCAGGCTCGGAATTGACAGCGCCAAATTCGCAATAAGGAGTATCAACCCATAATGATATATCAAGGCAAGGGCTCGGCGTAACTGTAATAATCTTATCAAACATTTCCTACCTCTTTGATATTTTGACGCCCTGCTTCGTTTCCTCAATGTTGTAGCCTAGGGACGTTATTTCGTCACGGATTGCATCGGCAGTTGCATAGTCTTTATTCTCTCTCGCCTCCTGCCGTTTCTGTGCAAGTTCATATATATTCGCTGGTATCTCATCGGCGTCCGACTTATTATATAGCAGTCCTAGAACATTATTTAATTCAAGGAACAAATCAAGCGCGGACTGTATCTGCCCTTTATTTGCGTCATCGCTCTTATATAACATTGTATTGATATCTCTTACTAATTCGAAAATTGTCGCCACTGCATCGGCAGTGTTAAGATCGTCGTCCATCGCCTCTATGAATTGTTCCCTGCGGCTATTTAGCAGCTGCTCAAATTCGGATGTTGCCTCTCCCTCGGGAGCTGTTTCAAGAACTCTATTCATACTATCTAGGCAATTATATAATCTTTCCAATGCGGATACACAAGACTCGATAACATCAATGCTATAATTAATCGGGCTGCGATACGCACTCTGGAGCATGAGGAAGCGAATTGGCTCGTACCCGTATTTATCGGCAACATCACGCACCGTGAAGAAATTGCCCTTTGATTTAGACATTTTACGATTATCAACATTGATATGCCCGTTATGCATCCAATAATTCGCAAGTGGCTGATTAGTTGCACATTCACTTTGTGCAATTTCATTCTCATGATGGGGGAAGATTAAGTCCTGTCCGCCGCCATGTATATCGATGGTATCGCCAAGGAATTTACGTGACATTGCCGAACATTCAATATGCCAGCCCGGTCTGCCATTCCCCCATGGGGATTCCCAAGATGGTTCATCGGGCTTTGCCGATTTCCACAATGCGAAATCGGCGGCGGCCCGCTTATTGTCATTGACGCTAATTCGTGCACCTTCCTGCAATTCTTCTAATTCCATCTTTGATAACTTGCCATATTCGGGGAATTTCTCGGCGCTGAAATAGACATCGCCGTCCACCTCATATGCGAATCCTTTTTCCACTAAATCGGTTATTATGCCGATTATGCTATCAATATTATCGGTCACTTTCGGCGTTAGGTCGGCAGGGCGGATATTTAGCCCTTTTTCATCAATTTTAAATTCCTTGATGTATTTCTCGGAGATTTCCGTCGGGGTGACGTTTTCTTCATTTGCTCGTTTTATAATCTTATCATCAACATCTGTGAAGTTCTGCACATACTTAACTTTATAACCACGATACTCAAAATATCTGCGTAAAGCATCAAAAACGCACATAGGACGTGCATTCCCAATATGGATAAGGTTATATACTGTCGGTCCGCATATATATATACCAACTTCGCCCTCATTAATTGGAATAAACTTCTCTTTCTTTCTCGTCATCGTGTTGTAAATCTTCATGTTTGTCCATACCTTTCTATACTTATATTGCTACATCAATATAACGTGATTATTTATCTTCCTCAGTTTTTTGCAAGGCATCTAGCAACTGCCTTACCTGAGCTTCTAATTCTTCTATACGCAACATATGCTGACTTAATTTTTGCGACACTGGGTCGGGCATATGTATCTGATCTAGATCCTGCCTTACTTTCTTCCCGTTAACACGTGCAATATTCGCCGGCACACCGACAGCGGTGCAATTCGCCGGTACTTCATTTAGCACTACTGCATTTGCGGCAATTTTGGCATTGTCGCCTACTTTGAACGGTCCTAATATTTTTGCGCCAGCACCAATCATAACATTATTGCCAATTGTCGGGTGGCGCTTACCTTTATCCTTCCCCGTACCGCCGAGGGTTACACCTTGATATATAGTACAATTATCGCCGATTTCGGTAGTTTCACCTATTACAACTCCCGTTCCATGGTCGATAAATAGCCCTTTGCCAATTTTGGCGCCGGGGTGAATTTCTATCCCCGTCCTGAATCGTGCAAATTCTGAAATCCATCTTGCTACAAGATACATTCTGCGTTTATAAAACCAATGCGCCCGTCTATATGAGCGAACAGCATGTAGGCCCGAATATAATAACCATACTTCGAAGCTACTCCTTGCTGCGGGATCGCGTTCTTTTATTAATCTAATATCTTCTCTAAGTCTTTTAAACACATAAATCCCCCTTTTAAATAAAATAGCCTTCGCAACCTGTTATGCTGCAAAGGCGATATAACGCTATTCCACTTTGATAATTTACCAGACAAGCCTTTAACGCAGGCATACGCATGAGGATACTATCTTCCCCCCATGAGCTCACAGGTGCACTTCATCAAATTTGCCATTGTTGATGCTTTCAGCCTCGGTGACAACAACTCTCTGTTATGGCGCTATAAGATTACTCTCCCTGATCAGGGCTTTTTATTATATACTATGCTCTTTCTAATAATTTACCACAAAAAGCGCTTTAATGCAAGGTTATTTTTTTATATCTATTGCATGGCGATATTGCCACATATATTGGACACCGGATATTACTGTGAATATCATTGCTATCCACATTAGGACTGAATTAATCGTGGGCACGGGCAATATATCGGCAACTTTCACATTAATTTGAATAGCGGACTGTATCACTAGAATTGTAATTATGCCCACCATTTGACTCACTGTTTTTAGCTTCCCCCATATGCTTGCCGCTATTACTGTGCCATCGCTAGTAGAGGCAACTAGTCTTAGTGATGTTACTAGGAATTCTCTAGCTATTATAATAACAATTAAGACACTCCAAGCCCAGCCCAATTCGACAAAGCAAATTAGGGCCGATATTACTAGTGCCTTATCGGCAAGCGGGTCAAGAAATTTCCCAAAATCAGTTATAAGGTGGCGCCTCCTAGCTAGGCTCCCGTCGATGGCATCGGTGATTGATGCAACTATGAAAATTAATGTCGCCATAATGTAGTTATATGGGATCGCATCAACTAATAAAAACAGTAGGAAGAATGGTATTAGAATAACTCTAGCCAAAGTTAGCTTATTCGCTATATTCATTTATATGAACTCCTATCAAATCGCAGTCGATTGCCTGCTCTATTTTTACTTTTATGTATTCACCGATAGTCGGCTTTACTCCACTCGTGAAAAAAATCTTCGGGTCAATGTCCGGAGCATCTGCGGCACTCCTACCAAAATAACATTCAGCATACCTGTCGAATCCTTCAACAACTACCTCGACCTCTCTACCGACAAGTTCCTCATTCTTGCTAATCATAATATATGTTTGCTGTTCGTTTATTATTTCGGCTCTATGCCTTTTCGTATCCTCATCTAACTGATTCGGCATTTTAGCCGCTTTCGTATTTTCTTCTTGCGAATAGGCAAAACAGCCCATTCTATCAAAGCGCATTTCTTTCACAAATTCCGATAATTGCTCGAATTGCTCCTGTGTTTCTCCGGGGAATCCAGCTATCAATGTTGAACGCAATGTGATGTCGGGCATTTTAGTGCGTATCTTTTCAATTAATGCACGTAGGCTCTCCTCGTCGCTCTGCCTATTCATCGCCGCAAGAATATCAGAATTTACATGCTGAATCGGCATATCAAGATACTTGACGATTTTCGGCTCGCTAGCCATCACATCAAGGAACTCGTCTGTTATTCGCTCCGGATAGCTATAAAGAATACGTATCCAGTGGAGCCCGTCAATCCTACATAACTCTTTCAGTAATGATACTATGCTTTCATCACCGTCTAAATCCTCGCCATATCTTGTAGTATCCTGCGCTACAAGAATAATTTCCGTCACACCATCGTCGACTAGATTTTTCACTTCATCGATAATGTCTTTAGATGCTCTGCTCCTATATCTGCCACGAATCATCGGTATCGCACAGTAACTGCAACAATTATCGCATCCTTCAGCAATTTTAACATATGCATAGAACGACAGATTCGCTAGAATTCGCCTGCCGTTAAATGGGAGTTTGTTCTTCTCGGCGAATTCCCTTATCTTTTGCCCTGCTAGTGCCTCTTTAATCGCACTAACAATTTGTGAATTACTGCCGATTCCTAGAATTACATCTGCTTCTGGAATTTCTTTAGCTACTTCATCTTTATACCTCTCGGCAAGACACCCAGTAATAACGACGCATTTAATGCGTCCTTCTTCTTTAAGTGTGCAAAATTCAAGGATATTCTCAATAGACTCCTCTTTTGCGGATTCAATAAAGCCGCAGGTATTTATAATAACTACATCGGACACACCGGCATCATTCACAATTTCGAAGCCACCGTCCTCTATTAGACCTAACATTATTTCAGCGTCGACTTGATTTTTAGGACAACCAAGCGACACCATTCCTACACGAATCGCCATTAGAACGACCACGCCTTTCTATATTATAGCATAATCTTTATATTTATTTTGTCTAATAATATCTATATTCGTCGTCTGTCAGTTCCCTGATGACTGCCCTGATATCGGAATAGTTATGCCCCATTCTTGCAAGTGCAGAAATCACTTTTTGCACTCCTTTTTCATCGTCTAAGTTCCGATAATATTTCTTCTCGATTACTTCACGAATTTTATCCTGTGCCTCATCGGGATCAATCTCATATAAGAGATCTTCTATCAAATGCTTATCTATGCCTTTTTTCGATAGCTCAAATTTTATTCGCCGCATGCCAAACCTCTTTGTATTCCAGTAATTCTGAATAAGTCGCCTAGCATACTTCTCATCATCAATGAACCCTAAATCGACCATTTTATCGCTAATTTCTGTCGCTATTTGCTCTTTATATGTTTTTTCCAGCTTTTCATACAGCTCCATATACGAATGGTCACGATAGGAAATTAGGTATAACGCACGTTGTTTTGCTTTACGTTTCAGATTCGCATAGACGGCTTCTTCAATTTCCTCCATGCTATAATCCGTATCTTCCCGAAACCCGAATTCAGCTAGAACATCGGCATTAATGTAGATGTGTTCATCATTATCAAGTATCAGTCTATAACTTTTACCTTTATATTTTTCTATTGATATAATTTTCATTATCTAACCCTATTTTTTCTTAGCAGGACTGAATTCCTCGAAGTCATCTTCAGCATCAATTTCCACACTCACTTTTTTAGTTGCCACAGGCTTATCTTCCGTCTTTTTCTCCTTAACGGCTTTTGTTTCCTTAACGGGCTTTGATTCCTTCTTTGGTGCTGATTCTGCATCGACCTCATTAATTTTCGCCATGATTCCTTCTTCAACTTCTTCCATTATATCAGGATTCTCAGTTAGGAATTCTTTAGCCCTATCCCGCCCCTGCCCAATTCTTAAATCCTTATAGCTATACCATGAACCACTCTTTTTAATTACTTTAAGATCGGTCGCTAGATCGACAACTTCACCTACACGTGATATCCCCTGTCCGTACATTATATCGAATTCACACTCTTTAAACGGTGGTGCAACTTTATTCTTTACGACTTTTACCCTTGTTCTATTTCCACGGATATCGCCGCCCGATCTTAGCGCCTCGCCACGTCTAACTTCAATTCTTACAGAGGAATAGAATTTCAGTGCACGTCCGCCCGGTGTTACTTCTGGATTCCCATAAGCGATGCCTATCTTCTCACGCACTTGGTTGATAAATATCGCAACACAATCGGACTTACCAATAACACTTGTAAGCTTCCTTAATGCTTGGGACATTAGCCGTGCTTGCAGCCCAACATGGGCATCGCCCATATCGCCCTCTATTTCCGCCTTAGTTACCATTGCCGCAACAGAGTCAATGACGATTACATCAATTGCGCCGGAGCGAACTAGCGCCTCGGTAATTTCAAGTGCTTGCTCGCCCGTATCAGGCTGTGATATGAGTAAATTCTCAATATCGACGCCTAGGTTCCCAGCATAGACGGGATCAAGCGCATGCTCAACGTCTATGAATGCCGCATCTCCGCCCAATTTCTGAGCCTCGGCAATTATCGATAGTGCGAGGGTAGTCTTACCGCCCGATTCTGGTCCGTATATCTCAACTACACGTCCTTTTGGAACGCCGCCAATGCCTAGAGCAATATCAAGTGTCATTGAGCCAGTCGGTATACTCTCAACATTGAGTTTAGTCGATTGTCCCAGCTTCATTATGGCGCCTGCACCATATTGTTTCTCTATGTATTCAAGTGCTGTTTCTAATGCCTTTTTCCTCTCGGTAGGATTTGTCTGACGGACAACTTCCGTCTTTTTTTTCGTACTGCTTCTTGACATTTAACTTCCTCCATTCATATGATAAGCGATTTCTTATTCTCTATTAATTCGTCCGTATACTAATCGGATAATGCCATTCATATCTTCCTCGAATTTAATATTGGTGATGCCATTATCAAGCATAATTTTCCGCACATCATCATGTTGCCCCTGCCCTATTTCGTACATTAATGTGCCCCCATGTTTAATTTGCTCAGTCCAAATAGATGTAATTTCTCTATAAAACTTCAGCCCATCGCTACTAGCATATAAAGCTTCACGTGGTTCAAATGTGACTTCTCTTTGCAAATTATCTATATCATTTTTATTTAGATAAGGAGGATTCGCCACCACCATATCGAAAATTGGCATTCCCCCCAATGTGGATTCCCTGCATACATCGGCTACAACTTCTTCAATATTTACGTTGTTCCTTGCCTTATTCTTTATCAGGTATTCCACTGCTTTTGGTGAATACTCAACAGCAATAACTCTAGCACTGGGCACATTCTTCTTTATTGCAATTGCAATGCAACCACTCCCGCTGCATAAATCCGCTACGACGGGTTTGCCACCGCGCGCATTTAGAATGTCTATCGCCCTATCTACTAAAACTTCCGTATCGGGTCTTGGGATTAGTACCCCCTCCCCCACTAGGAAGGGCATGGAGTAGAATTCCCATTCGCCGATTATATATTGCAATGGCTTGCCGCCAGCACGCATTTTTACTATATCCGAAATCTTGTTGACTTCATCGCTGGTAAGAATTCTACTACTATCAACAAATAAGTGCACCATATCAATATCGCATACATGGGTGATTATGTAATCAGCCTCAAGTTCGGGAGTATCAATTCCACTACGCTGGAGTTCTTTTGCGATAATAGTTCTTGCCTCTTTTAAGCGAAGGTCTACCATTGATCGTCCTCGATATTTTCAGGTATTACTGCCGCTAATGCAGTTATGGCAACTTCAATTTGCCCGTCATCGGGCTCCCTCGTTGTGAGCCGTTGCAACGCCATTCCAGGAGCGGAAATAATTTTAGTTACAATATTCTGATACCTGCCAGCGATGCGAATAATCTCATACGACACGCCGACTACAACGGGCATTAGTGCAATTCTTAATGCGAATCTCGCTACTGGATTGCTTAACGTCACAAATGCAAATACTGCGATGCCCACCACCATCACAATTAATAGGAAACTTGTTCCGCATCTCGGATGGAATCGTGAATACTTCTTCACGTTCTCCACCGTTAATTCTTCCCCGCCCTCATAACAGGCAATTGTTTTATGTTCTGCACCGTGATATTCATATGTGCGTCTGATGTCTTTAAGTAGTGAAGTTAATGCCATGTACCCGATTAAAAGGGCAATTTTTAGCGCTCCTTCAAAAACTGCTTTACCCACGCCACTAATTGGAATAACTCTGCCCAGTAGCCAAATTAGTAGTGTGGGCAGGAATATGAACAATCCAACAGCTAGAGCGACACCGACTATTGTTGCGAATACAGTCACGATTACCATGAGTTTGTCGCCGAATATTTTATCTAACTTCTTTTCAAAATCCGTTAATTCCTCTTCTTCGGCTTCTGCTGATATTTCTGCCGATTTTGAAAGGCATTTATAACCCTCCACCATTGAAGTAATGAGGTTGAAAATCCCCCTTACAAATGGTGTTTTTCTATACCAGGGAGCATTTTTGCCATTTTTAATACTCCATTTTTCTAAATCAATTTCCCCACTGGGGAGTCTTACTGCCATAGAAGAATAGTCAATTCCCCTCATCATTATTCCCTCAATTAGTGCTTGACCACCAATCTTGGACTTATGACAAACCTTTTGTTCACTCATTCGTGTCAGTCCTTTCCTTTGAATCGGGTATTGCGATTTCAAGAGGTTTTGTTTCGCCTTTTTTAAGGTTAATAGGTATCTCGATCGTAACCGTCGTACCGACACCCTCTATACTATCTATTGAAAGTATGCCATCGTGCATAGAAATAATCTCCTCAGCAACCGCAAGCCCGATACCGGAACCGCGTCTAGTGTGATTCGCCTTAAAGAACTTCGTCTTAATCCTCGGTAGATCCGCCACGCTAATGCCGCAACCCGTATCGCTAACTATAATTTCTATATATGCGCCCTTCTCCGCTGCCTCGATAGTAACACAACCGCCAGCATCTGAATACTTAATCGCATTATCAATAACATTGATAAACACCTGTCTTAGCCTATTCTTATCACCATGTATGAACGGCAGTAACTCAGGCTCATTATATATAATCTCTATGTTCTCACGTCTAGCTTTTTCCTGATAAATCAATACTGCTTCACCGAGTTCCGCTAAAATATCCATATTGGACTTGAGCATATTGAATCGCCCATTCTGGATACGGGAAAAGTCAAGCAATTCTTCTACCATTGAGGATAGTCTTTCTGATTCGCCCGAAATTACCCTCATTCCCTTTTTTATTGTTTCCTGATCGTCTATATCGTCAAGTGTTTCAGCCCAACCTTTTATCGCTGTCAGGGGCGTCCTCAATTCGTGCGATACAGATGAAATAAAATCATTCTTCACCTGCTCGGCACTAGACAATTCATCCGCCATATAGTTAATTATATCACATAGTTCGCCAATTTCATCATCACTTCTCTTGTCGATTCTAACAGAGAAATCCCCAACCGCAAGCCTCCTTGCAGTAATGCCAATTTGGCGTACGGGTATAACTATCGATTTGATAAAGTAAAATCCAGAAAACATCATCAGCCCAAGTATGCAGGCACACCCGATAGTTATCGCTATAACGAGTGCTTTTATCTGCCGATCAACCTCTACAAGTGATACGACAAGGCGCATTGCGCTGTATCCACTTTGATTTTCGGGGACTAGCACCGATATTGCCATTATCTTCTCACCGTTCGCAAGCTTCCCCACTTGATAGCCCGTTCTGCTGCTACCCTCCGACTCAATTGCTTGACGATAGTCGGGCATATCCATCACCCCAGATGCAGAAAATCCGCTTGAAGTTAGGACAACTCTCCCGCTTTTATTCACCGCCATTAATTCCATGCTTTCCTTCTCTTCAAATCCTTCTACCATATTTCTAACCTCCGCCGCGAAGTTAGTTCCGGCATCCTGTGAGTGACGTAGCATAACACTTGATATAACATTCATTCTAGAATTTAAATACTGCTTGACAGAGTTGTAATAATAGTTTTGGATAAAATACGCTGCCGCTATATCGACAACTACAAGTAGTAAAAATATTACGCCAACACTATTTATTAGCCAGCGCTTTGTAATACTTCTTCTACCCAATTTGCAAACTCCCCTTTCAATACAGTATTCCTATAAGGAAATCATGCATTCCACTTATAGCCATATCCCCAAATAGTCAATATGAATTTAGGATTTGAAGGTTCATCCTCAATTTTCATTCTAAGTCTTCTTATATTAACATCAACTATCTTATCATCACCAAAATATCCCTCACCCCATATATGATTGAGGATACTTGTTCTGTCAAGAGCCGTATTCTGATTGCCCAGAAAATACTCCATAATTTGATATTCAACCTGAGTTAAGTCGATAGGTTCACCATTCTTAGTAATTGTTCTGCTCTTAGGATTTAAGACAAATGGACCCGATACAATATCTTTGATTTCCTCTGTCTTTTTCTCCGTCATTGTTACACGACGATAAATAGCATCAACCCTAGCTAGCAATTCGGAAGGGCTGAATGGCTTTGTGACATAGTCATCGGCGCCTATCATTAGCCCGCTCACCTTATCCATTTCTTGTGTTTTGGCGGTTAACATTATAATGCCTAGCGTGCTGCTCTTTTCACGCAATTTCTTACATACGGTGAATCCATCTATGCCGGGCATCATAATATCGAGCAGCGCAACATCGAAATTACCGTTTTCATTATCAAATACTTCTAGCGCTTTCTCCCCCGAGTCAACATCTACAACGGTATAACCCGCTCTTTTTAAGTTTATCACGACGAAATCACGTATTACTTCCTCATCCTCACAAACAAGAATTCTTCTCATTATAATATCCATACCTTTCCGGTTTGAAACCTTATTTTATTACTCCTGATTTAACAATATAAAACTATGCGTTACCTCGCTCATAGTAGGAACTAATGGTTCGTCCTCATTATCTGTAATCTTCACTAGATATTCATTCTGACCAAAAGCCGTAATCGCCCTATACCCGAGGTTCTTCCCCCTATTATCTTCAGTTCTATTCGATACTCTAATGCGCATTAATTCTATCATATCATCTGTCATTTCACCATCAAATTTATAGAAAACTATTTCATTTGATTCGCTAGCACGTTTTACCGTTACTTTTCCGCTCCATCTTTTTGGTAGCATGAATACATAACCATTATTAAAATTATAATAGCTATAATGCTTCTTAACAAACTTATGTTCCTGTGCATCCCACACATACCAGGTAGTAGCATGAACTTGTTTGTTTTTATCTTCCTTTTCATATCCAGGGAAGAGGCTAGTTGAAGGAATTTCAACAATACCGTCCTTATCAATATCGGTAGATACATTACCCGTTACACGCAGGAACATCTCCGTATTATCGAAAAGCGGGTTATATACGATGTTCTTTAAACCATCATCATAAACTAGAACTTCAGTCGTGGTTAAATTTGTTCCTCTATCCGAATCGATGAATAATCCTAGTTTATCTTCGCTAAGGTTCCCCCTAGTGACGTTGATATAATCGGTGGATTTCGTATCCATTTCAACCTCATGCGTGATCTCAACGCCATTATCGGTTTTTTGCAATAATTTAGCGGTTGCAGTTTGACTAGCGGTATTGCCCGATATGAGAACTATTTCACTTGTTCCGCTATCGTCAATATCTAGCACCTCCATTATCGAATAGGTGCCCTCATATACTGGTCCCGATACAAGATCAGAATATCTATATACTTTTACAACTTTCTCCGCCTGCCCCAATGCTGAAAATCCAATTATCATATAGATTTCGTCACCATTACCAAGCGTTGAGAAAATCGCTTTATCAATATCCGTTCCTGTTCCTTCAATTTTATAGACGGACTTCCACTTGCCGTCCTCTTTATCAAGAATATTTATCCTAAGTGAGCTATCTTTAGCGCCGGGCAATGTTTCTTCATAAAATACTACAGCCTCATCCTCTGCATCGTCATCAAGATTAACAAGTACGAAGGCTGAGCGATATTCGCCCGTTCTAGGATATTTGAGTTTAATGTTGCTGTCCGTCACTCTTTGCAATGCTGCATAAATTTCATTCTGCTCATCGGTTAGTCTCGGCGGTAACATTAGCCCCTCAATGCCAAGATTAAAGGAGCATGAGCAAAGTAGCACAGCTGTGCATAGGCATGCTATTAATGCCTTTATTCTCAATCTACTCATCCCCCCAAAAAATAAATCCTCTAAAAGCAAATTGGCTAGATAGCTATCTAGCCAATTATAACATAAAATTTATATTTTTAAAAGTTATATTTGATAAATTCTTCAATCTCTTTATATATTGTTATCTTTTCCATATTAAAACTCATTTTCATCTATGTCGATTTGTTCCGTGACGCTTTCCACCGCTATCGGAATTACCCTATCCTGCCCTAATAGCATATTGACAATGCTTGCTGCAAATACCGCAAGTAGGATGTCCACCGCTAATATAGATGTATTGGCAGTGCTTTCCCTCCCGTTGGTTAGCAATAAAGGAACTGCCGATACAAAGTTTATCAGGGAACTCGACAGTCCGATTATTATAAGCTTGAGTCGGGTAGTTCTTTTTTCGAATCCTGAAAAAAGCCTAGATGCTGATATCATAAGCAACATCCCAAGTGTGCTAAGCAGTTGTAGCAAATTCTGCGAAACGGAAGTAATCACAATTAAATCCATGAATAGCACAGTTGATCTGATTGTTAGCCATATAACAGGAATAAGCAATGAATAACCCATATTCCTTGATATTGGCATCTTCCTCATGCCTATAATTCCAAGTCGCATGAATATGAATGCGGTTAGCAAGGTAAATATAATATAGACTAAGTCGGCGAGATATGGCATTGACGCATTGCCCATTGGAGTTAATCCTTGATACAGATTCACCACTTCAAAGGCGAGCAGAACACTTATGCATATTGATGAAATCCCGGTAATAAAGCCGCTCTCACTTGCAATTTCATCAATATCAGCAAGAAAGGGATTTTGCCGAATTGCGGTATCGCCTTGTATATTCCTTGAACTACCAATAATCGTAACAAGCATAATTAGTGCTATGCTTGCAATTATAATAATCGGCAGAGCCTTTGTTAATGTGCTTGTGCTTTTATAAAACCCCGTTACCTCATCTACAACATACTGAAGTTGAATTATCCTAATTGCAACAGCTAATAGAACAGAGGCGCAGTATATATATTTAACGGCTCTTCTATCAATTCGCATTTTATATCCTCACTTCTTTTGACTTATCCCCTCCACTTAATATAGAGGGGATAATTTATGTATTACCTATCTTTTATAGAAACGTATTTTTTATTTTTTACAACAGTCTTATAAGCTGGACGCATAATGCGTTTGCCAGTAATAATTTCTTCTAGTCGATGCGCACACCAGCCCGGCATTCTCGCCACTGCAAATAGCGGAGTGTATAAATCCGCTGGTATATTCAGCATTTTATAAACAAGTCCCGAATACATATCTACATTAGCACATATCTCTTTAATGTCACCCCTGCAATTTGCAAAAACCTCTGGTGTTAGTTGTTCAATTTTATCAAGCAATTTGAACTCTGACTCGAATTCAGTCCCTTTTGCAAGTCGCATAGCATTTTCTTTCAAAATCCTCGTTCTCGGATCGGATATAGTATATACAGCATGACCCATACCGTATACTAAGCCGGATCGGTCGCCCGCCTCGCCCTTGATTATCTTATTAATAAAATCGGCAACTTCGCCATCATCTTCCCAATTCGTTATGTCATTCTTTGCGTGTTCAAGCATTTCCATAACTTTTATGTTTGCACCGCCATGGCGTGGTCCCTTGAGCGATCCGATTGCCGCCGAATATGCGCTGTAAGCATCTGTTCCTGATGAAGTAAGCACCCT
>CALLQQ010000113.1 GCA_938014915.1 uncultured Clostridia bacterium | reverse complement strand
ACCATATCGTTTTTATTTAAGTGAGGACCAGATACCAAAGCAATGGTATAATGTGCGTGCCGATATGCCGCAGCAGCCCGATCCTATGCTAAATCCCGAAACGGGGCAGCCATTATCAACGCAGGATCTATATCCCATCTTCTGTGAGGAACTCGCCAAACAGGAAATGGACGAAACTACCCGCTACTTCGATATACCCGATGAAATTCAGGAATTCTATAAGATATTCCGCCCATCACCATTAATTCGTGCATATAATCTTGAAAAGGAGCTTGGCACACCAGCGAAAATTTATTATAAGTTCGAGGGGAACAACACCTCCGGATCGCATAAACTCAATTCAGCAGTGGCGCAAGCCTATTATGCAAAGAAGCAAGGACTCACCTCACTAACGACGGAAACGGGCGCAGGTCAATGGGGGACTGCTCTTGCAATGGCTTGTAGTTATTACAAGTTGCCGCTCACCGTTTATATGGTAAAAGTATCGTACGAACAAAAACCATACCGCAAAGGCGTCATGGAAACATTCGGCACTCGTATAATACCTAGCCCATCTAATACAACTAATGTCGGCAGGGCAATCCTTGAGAATAATCCCGACACGACGGGCAGCCTAGGATGTGCAATTTCCGAAGCAGTTGAGGCTGCTGTCACCACTGACGGATGCCGCTATGTTCTAGGATCCGTGCTTAATCAAGTTCTATTACATCAATCCATAATCGGACTAGAAACTAAAAAGGCGATGGAGATACTCGGCGAATATCCCGATATAGTTATCGGATGCGCTGGCGGCGGCTCCAACCTTGGCGGGCTAATTTCCCCATTCATGCAAGATAAGCTAACCGGTAAGGCAAATCCTTACTTCATTGCCGTTGAACCTGCATCGTGCCCATCGTTAACAAGAGGGAAGTATGCATATGATTTCTGCGACACGGGCAAGGTAACCCCCCTAGCAAAAATGTATACCCTCGGCGGTGATTTCATACCGTCGGCGAACCACGCTGGCGGATTGAGGTATCACGGAATGTCGCCGATTCTATCTAAACTATATCATGATGGGCATCTTGATGAGGCTAGGGCAGTGGAGCAATCCGCCGTATTTGAGGCGGCGACGATTTTCTCCAGATGTGAAACAATCCTACCAGCGCCCGAATCGGCACATGCTATCCGTGCTACAATTGACGAAGCGCTAAAATGTAAGGAAACTGGCGAAGAAAAAACAATCCTATTCGGTCTAACTGGTACAGGCTATTTTGATATGAGCGCATATATGAATTACAGCAGCGGCAATATGTGCGATTATATCCCCACGGACGAAGAATTGCAAATTGGATTTGACGGACTCCCGAAAGTGGGCAATTAATTTCAAATATAAGAATTGGCAGTATCATGATGATACTGCCAATTTGTTTATACAGTGCGGTCTTTAAAATACCTAATCTTATCGTCGTCATTAATTTCACGCAGCACTCTACATGGACTACCAACTGCAACAACATTCGCTGGAATATCCTTTGTTACAACACTTCCTGCTCCAATTACGGATCCATCACCGATAGTTATTCCAGGATTTATAATTGTCCCGCCACCGATCCATACATTATCCCCGATTGTAATGGGGAATGCATATTCCAGACTTTTAAGCCTTAAATCAATATCGACGGGGTGACCAGCAGTGAAGATGCTGACATTCGGGCCAAATAAAACATTGTCGCCAATTACGACCTTGGCACAGTCAAGAATAACGCAATTATGATTAGCGTAGAAATTTTCCCCGATTGTGATATTGCTACCATAATCGCAGAAAAAAGGCGATTCGATATTGAATTTTTCGCCTATGCTATGAAATAGCCCCCTAAATGCTTCTTCCCTAGACTGCATTTCTTCTGGATGCATATTATTTATCTCGTGAATCTTGCATTTCGCCCGTCTTAGCTCCTTAGCTAGTTCGTCGCCTGCATAATACAATTCACCAGCAAGCATCTTTTCCTTTTCCGTCATAACTTCCGCCCCTTTTTTAATATAATAAAACTCCCGTTAAAGCATGATGCCTTAACGGGAAAATTCATGGTGACCCGTACGAGATTCGAACTCGTGATACCGCCGTGAAAGGGCGATGTCTTAACCACTTGACCAACGGGCCTAAAGAATGGTAGCGGCAGTCGGACTCGAACCAACGACACTCCGGGTATGAACCGAATGCTCTAGCCAACTGAGCTATGCCGCCACATTAGAAAGTGCTTTTGCATGCACTATAAACAGTGACGAATTATATTATACAACATACCCCGACAAAAGTCAATACAATATTTCATTTTTTCTTATGAACATATATAGTTTATTGTGTGTCCTCATAATATTATTAAACCTATATACAACATCACCATAAATGGCGTTAGGCAGAATACTGTCATCGACATACCCGTAACAAAGATAGAACGAAAAAATCCGAAGCTTTTTACTTCTGCTAGATAATCGTCCATCATCAGTTGATCCGAATAGGTAATTAAGTCACACTCTTTACGGCTTTTCATGACCTTTCCTCCTTCATCTATCCCATCTGCCTTTATATTAACACATTGTATAATATATTGCAATAGCTTTTGCAAATAAAATTTATAGAAATTGCCCCATTTATATATTATTACGACAATTTAGCATTAATTCACGTGTTTGCTTTATCGGGAGCTGCCTCACTATATGCTTTTGCTTACTTTCCGCATTTGTATAAATGACAACATTACATCTTCCCCCCCATCTTTGAAATGGGGTTCGGCTGATTTGCATTTTCGCTATTCGTGTCTTTGGCATGGTAATCGTGGAGAATGAATATCCCCTCACATATCTGACTGTGATTACATTTTCATTTTCCCCTATACCGGATGTAATAAATGCGGTGAATTTTACTATCAGTAGCCAAGCAAGTGGTATTGCCGACATCACCGCAACGAAAGAAATGAGCTGATGCCATGATGGGAAGATTCCGATTAGGATTTTAGCAGCAACGGGAACGGCAATTAGCATTAATGCTGGCGGTAGAATATACCCGATTATTCCCCGTGGCGTTGGCTTCACTGTTGATTTGACGGGGGCAATTTCCGGCACTAACATTCTCATTGTTCCCTCGACTTCTTTTTTAGATGTTGCCGGAACAAGGACCGCCCTCTCATTCTTTTCCTTTCCATATCCGGCGCAATACACATATAATGATGCTATTGAAAATATCTTCGTTGTCAATGTCTGACGCATATCGAGGAAGGCAATTCTATCCGAATTAATATGGTATTGCCTCTTAGTGAACAGTCCCTCTTTTATATGCAGATTCTTATTACTCCTTGTAATCTCAAAATGCAGATGCCGCAACACATTGAGTATAAAGGCTATTACCCAGCCCGATAAAATCACTATTGAAATTGCTATCGCTATCGGCGGTATTCCAATTGCAAGTCGGTGCGAAAGTGTCGTTATCGTCGTTATCACATCACCGCGGAGCTCCCTGCCAATTACGGCACCAGTTTGCGATATGAATGCCGATAAGAACAGCACTCCCGATAGCGAATTCGATGATATTAGGGAGAATACAATTAGATAATACCATTTTGGCGCATAGGACTTCTTAGTTCGATTGGATAAATCCCTCTCTAAAAAATTCAGTGTGCTTGCGTTTTCCTTCCTCACCGTGATTTTGAAATCCGCCCTACGCTTTGAACCGGCATTTGTTTCGATACGCACCTTTACGGCGCCGAATGCATTATAGATTATAGTTTGCTCTTTTATCACCGTCGTAATAGCACCGAGCGGTATTCTTGATTTGGAGCGGAATATAATGCCCCGCTGAACAAGAATCGTATCTCCATCTAAGGTGAAGCTCATTCCACGCCATCTTAAAATGGCATAGATTAGTACAGAAGTTACTATCAAAATATCAAGCCATGCGCCCGTTACCCACCTATATAGATCGAACTGCATTGCTATTAATCCACGCACTAGAGGAAATAGAAGTATCCAGAAGTTCTTAGATATCCCCTCAATTATGCTAATGGGGTGAGCATTTACCTTCATGTTCTTATACCTCTCTCCCGTAAAATGTCGACAATTTCCTCCGCATTCTTTCTTGAAAGGAATAGCAGGTAAAGCCTGCCACCGAGGGCATTGACGACAATGTTGTTAAGTGAAGTATATTTTGATAAAGGAGTTCGCACTATACTTATATATTGGACTGCATCGTGTCTCATTATACTCTTTGTTTCTACAAATACACCGGATCTGACAATAATCTCACTTTCTCCTATTATAATAACAGTTTTTTTAATATAAAGCGGGAGATAGACCAGCGCCGATAAAATATATATAACGGCTATCAGCATCACGGCTATCCATGCAAGAGTAGGGAAGAACTTTAAATAATACCATGCGACAATGCCAAGCACCGCACATAGCACAAGTTCAAGAAATTGTAATGTATATAATGCTATTCTAGCCGGGTGATACTTTCGCATTAACTCATCTCTCCTTTATAATATAACTGTAATAGTTTATGCCATATCATGCATACATATTTATAGTAGTAATTCATTATTAATATTGGGGGGCTAATGTGTTCTCAGGAATATACGACAAACTCAATTCATTCCTATGGGGATTGCCGATGCTATCCCTATTCCTCGGAGTGGGAATTCTTTTTACGGTTAAATGCGGATTCTTCCAGATTCGCCGCTTCCCCCATATATTAAGAAAAACCATCTTTTCATCTGGGAAAAAACATTCAAAGGATAAAGACGGCATATCTCAATTCCAGGCGCTGACGACGGCACTCGCCGCAACTATGGGAACGGGGAATATTGTCGCCGTCGCAACTGCAATTACATTGGGCGGAGCAGGCTCCATCTTTTGGATGTGGGTTTCTGCAATACTCGGCATGATGACAGGATTCGCAGAAAATGTCCTCGGCATATATTTCCGTAACAAAAACGAAAATGGCACATGGTCGGGCGGACCGATGCCCTATATCGAAAAGGCGTTTAAAACCGCCCTCCCAGCGAAGATGTTCGCCCTATTTTGCATTGGTGCCTCTTTCGGAATGGGGAATATGTCGCAATCGAATTCCATCGCCGCCGCACTCACGTCATCGCTATCAGTGCCGCCAATCGTGACGGGGCTAATTGTCGGAATTCTCCTCCTGCTTGTAATAGTCGGCGGAATTAACCGCATTGGCAAAGTAACGGAAAAGCTCATTCCAATAATGTCCGTGCTATATATGATAGGGGTGGGAATTATCATTGTATTCAATGCTGATAAAATCCCGTCCGTTCTTGCCACTATTGTTGCTGATGCATTTAGCTTCCGTGCTGTTGGGGGCGGTATCGGCGGTACCGTTATCTACAATGGTATTAAATATGGAATTCGCCGTGGAGTATTCTCCAATGAGGCGGGGCTCGGCAGTTCGGTAATTGTGCACTGCGAAACCAATGCCCGTGAGCCCGTCACGCAAGGAATGTGGGCTATATTTGAAGTCTTTTTCGATACTATTATAATATGCACATTAACGGCCCTATCCATTCTGCTAACAGACGTCGCCGACTGTGGAGCGCAAGGATCGGCACTCGTTATCGAAGCATTCAAAACTTGCTTTGGCGGATACGGAGCGCACTTCATCTCCATATCAATTACTTTTTTCGGATTTGCTACCCTCGTCGGGTGGTCGTTCTATGGCGAAAGTTGCACAAAATACATATTCGGTGACAAAGGCGCAAAACACTATAAATTCATCTACGTTGCCGTTGCCGTAATTGGTGCTGTCACTAGCATTGATTTTGTATGGGGAATTTCCGATACATTCAATGCATTGATGGCATTGCCGAATTTAATCGCCATTCTTCTTCTCTCGTCAACAGTGGTGAGAATTACACGCAACTATAATCAGCGATATTTCGGTGGCAAGCAAGGCATAAAGCCAATGTTATCCGCACACACTAAAATTCAAGCAGAGCAGGAAAGCCGCCCGCCCGAATAATCTCAACACATATAAGTTTATCAATTTTTTACTCTACTTGCAAGTCTTTTGGTACAGTTCGCTAAATGGAAATCGTATTCATATAAGATATAGGAGTATTAAAAACATGAAAAGATTCTTCTTTCTACTTGTATTCGCACTACTTCTTACATCATCGACAAAGGGCTCTTATGACGAACAAGTGCGTAAGAATCTACTCGTTGGCACGATTCGCATTGCTGGCTCAACTTCAATGGAAAAGGTGACAAAGGCGCTCGCCGGTGCTTTTACATCGATTCATCCTAATGTTAATATTGATGTTCAGCTAGGCGGTTCCAGTTCGGGAATTGCACAGACGCTATCGGGAGTTGTTGATATTGGCAATACCAGCAGAGAATTGCTTTCTACTGAAACGGGTCTGCATCAAACGGCAATCGCAATTGATGCTATTGCCGTTATCACCAATAAGAACAATCCTGTTACGGGGCTTAGTTCAGGCGATTTACAAGATATATTTACTGGGAAATATAATAACTGGCATCATCTTTGCGATGCGAATTTCCCCATACTATCAATAGGCAGAGAGAATGGATCGGGTACACGAAGAAGTTTCGAATCAATCGTGCTTGGGGGCAATTCGCCACCTTTATACGGGCGGGAACTCGGTGAGGCAGGCTCGATAATTTCAGCAGTTGCTAATTACAATGGCGGAATAGGGTATGTGTCGCTCGCCTTTATTGATGAATCCGTGCAAATTTTGCCGATTGATGGCTATATGCCGAATGAATATACGATACGCAGTGAAGATTATAAATTGCACTCACCATTTATAATGGTAACTCGTGAGGGGGAGAATCGTCCATTAGTAAATTCTTTCCTTGATTTTGTCCTCAGTGGGGCAGGACAAGAACAGGTGAGAAAGTGCGGTTTTATACCGATTAGGTAATACAATCGGTATAAAACCTTTCATATATTACAATTTGTATGTGAGGGAATCCATCTTGAATGACGTTACCACCAATTCTATATACATAAAAGAAAAAAAGCCCATCCTTGAATATCTAGTTGAAATTATTTTCGTAATATGCGCCTTAATAGCCGTCCTCGCCGTAGCATTGATTACAGTCTACATCATATCAACAGGTGTTCCCATCTTCAATGTAATCGGCGCTAGGGAATTCCTGCTCGGCACAAAATGGGATCCTGCTAATGGGCAATTCGGCATTTTCCCCATGATACTTTCATCAATAATTATGACAATGGGGGCAGTGTTGGTTGGTTTTCCACTCGCACTGCTCACCTCCATATTTCTAACGGAGCTAGCACCGCCCGCAATAGGGAAATTGCTCACTATCCTCATTGATTTGCTCGCCGGCATACCATCAATTATATTCGGGCTCGTCGGATCGGTCATTATCGTGCCCTTCCTTGCACGCATTGAGGAAAGAATATTCATCAATTCTCCTACACATATATTCACTGGCGGTGCGAATTTGCTGTCGGCAATTCTCGTTCTTGCAATTATGATTCTGCCGACGATAATAAAAGTATCGTCAACATCTTTACGTGCGGTCGCTAAAGAGATTAAATCTTATTCTTTATCGCTCGGCGCAACGAAAATTCAGACTATCTTCAAAATATGTATTCCTACCGCACGTTCGGGCATCTTGGCAAGCATCGTTCTAGGGATCGGTCGTGCCGTCGGTGAAACGATGGCAATCATTCTCGTATCGGGAAATGTGGTTAATTTGCCGCTCCCGTTCAATGCCGTTCGCTTCCTCACGACGGGCATTATGGCGGAATTCTCCTATTCATCGGGGATTCATCGGCAGGCATTGCTCGGTATCGCCCTCGTGCTATTCGTGTTTATCATGACTATTAATCTTCTCCTGCACATCGTGATAAGGCGGGGTGCGCAAAATGAATAGCTCAATTTATAGGCGGACGAATAGAATCGGGGACATCGCCGCTAGACTTGCAATCTACATTTGCACTGCTATCACTATCACTGTAACATTAGGTATAATATCATACATTTTATACAATGGGTATAAGCACATTACATGGAATTTCATATTAACGTCGGCATTTTCGTATCCATACGAAAATTTCGGTATATTATCTAACATAATCAACTCTCTGTATATTATTGTCGGCAGTCTTTTCATTGCTCTCCCAATTGGAATAATCTCATCAATATATCTGTGCGAATATGCCCGGCAGGGGATTCTTACTTCTTTAATCGAATTCGCAGTGGAAATTCTAGCAGGTATTCCATCAATAATATATGGGCTTTTCGGCTATATATATTTCTACATATTGTTTAAACAGAGTTATTCTATACTATCTGGAATACTTACATTGACATTAATGACGTTGCCGACCATCATTCGAATGACGGGGGAGTCAATTAAGGCAATTCCCAGTTCATATCGTGATGGCGCTATATCGCTCGGCGCACGCAAGCTATTTATAATCCGTACAATAATTCTGCCATGTTCGCTAAACGGAATTGCCGCTTCAGTGACGCTCTCGATCGGGAGAATAATGGGGGAGTCCGCCGCATTAATTTTCACTGCGGGCATTTCTTCAAGAATGCCGACGTCGCTACTTTCGCATTTTACTGAATCGGGCGGCACGTTATCCGTGGCATTATTCCAGTATATGCAACGTGGCGGCTCGGAAATGAAATATGCTTATGCGGCGGCATCAGTTCTTCTAATCATCGTATTACTGCTCAACATTCTCACTATGTTTATTCGCCGTAAGGAATATTAAATTTTTAGGGGGCATTACTATTAGAAATAAAATTACTGTTAGGAATTTATCTCTCCATTATGGTAATTTCCATGCGCTGAAGAACATTAATCTTGATATAAGGGAAAAGCAAATTACTGCATTAATCGGACCCTCCGGCTGTGGGAAGTCCTCTTTTCTCAAGACCTTAAACCGTATGAATGACTTAATCCCCAATGCCAAAATTGGCGGAAACATCTTTTTAGATGGTGAAAATATCTACCGCCGTGGCGTCAATCTATCACTACTTAGGAAAAAAGTCGGCATGGTTTTTCAAAGTCCGAATCCATTCCCCATGAGTATCTTCGACAATGTCGCATACGGTCCGCGCATACACGGCATTAAATCAAGGAAGTTGCTCAGCGGCATCGTTGAGCGGTGCCTGAATGATGTAATGCTCCTTGACGAAGTAAAAGACACAATGCGGGGATCCGCACTGCGTCTTTCGGGTGGGCAGCAGCAGCGCCTTTGCATTGCTAGGGCGCTCGCCGTCAGTCCTGAAGTTCTATTAATGGATGAGCCGACTTCTGCGCTCGATCCTATTTCTACTGAGGCTATTGAAGAATTGATGCTTAGATTAAGCGCTAATTACACCATCGTTATTGTAACGCACAATATTGCACAAGCTAGGGAAGTAGCCGATTATATTGCATTCTTCCAAGCGGGGGAGTTAGTCCAGATGGACACCACTGCGAAAATTCTCACCTCGGCGAATCCGCTAACAAGGGAATTCCTAATGGGGAATTCCCTCTAACCATTCTACTTGCTAAATATACGATTTATCTGCGCAATATATTCATCACTCGGCGTGAATACCGTCTTTCTTAAATCGAATTCACCCTGCGGCTCGATATATCTTGCTATATCGCCGCCTTTTTCTATTGTGTAAATGATAGCATCACGGCGAAAGCTAAAATCTGCCGCATTTATATTCGACTTCGCCCCATTGATTATAGTCGGGAATGCCATATCGACAAGCGGCGCTAGACGTGGTTCAAGATTCTGATTAATCATCTCGGAGAAGGCATATCCCATGAACGTACAACGGGAAATTTCCCCATCTTCAAAGTGCGGATAGCGGAAAAGATTTGCCAACATCTCGCCATCTAGCAATTGCTCACCAGCATTAAAGCCGATAGTTAGCCCGTCATCATTATAGCTAATATCCTTTGGTATGTCGATTACAACACCGCCGATATAGTCAACTAACTTGGCGAATCCCTCAACATCAAGCATCATATACTTGCCGAATTGTATATCGAATGCATTTTCGACGGCGCTCACCACCGATTGGACCCCGATTTTATCATAGAATCTGGGTAGGTTATATGTCTTTGTCCCGACCGTCGCCGTAATTTGCCATGGAATTGGCGCAATAATCATACTATGCTCGGCTGGACTGTACTTAATTAGCACGAATCCGTACGGAACATCACCTTTATTCGAGCAGCCAATTGCAAGCAACGTTATATCCTGCTCGGCATCCGGCTCGAACCGATACTCGTCCATACTGCTTGTATGAGTTTGTGCGCTCCTATGGATTGGAACTATCCCCATTAGCAAAATATAAGCTAATGCACCTAAGAAAACTACACTTATCAACAATGTTAATAAGTACACCTTAATACCGCTTTTTCCTTTAAACATACGCCCTCCACCGTTAAAATAGCATTGTATAAATGGTCTGTATATACAGAATGTTGAAAACTCTGTTGAAAGTGTGGAAACATCGTATAAAAACAAAAAATATTACTGATTGTAATAATGAGTTTTCAATATGTATGATCTATAACGGAAAGTTGCCTTTTTCCCTATAAGGGTGTATATTTAGTATAGGTAGTTTTTCTATTTTAATTCAATTATATTTCTTCGTCGGACGTGCGAATAAGTTTAACTTCGACACCTTGGCTCCTTGCGTATCGGATTGTTTGCCCCGTTCCGCTCCTAGGATCGCCGCAAACTGCTATAAGCATTGAGGAGTTGTCGACCATGAATACATTCCTTTTTCTCATGCAGGCCTTATTATATGAATCGCATATCGTGTGAACTTCCTCCGCCTTATGAATATAGTTATTGAAGGCAAGCTTGTCCACCCCGTACCAACGTGATGCATATCCCTCGTAGGGAATTGCACAAATCAGATCAATTTGGGGGAATTCCTGCTTTAGACCTAGAACAATCTCACACGCCCATAGATCGACACCCCTAGCCATTCCAGATATAAATCTAGTATAACCTTTTAAAACTGCTTCATAAATCTGAAGATGTAACATACTTTTAATCTGTGATATGAATACACTTTTTTCCGCTCCCTCGAACGGGAATTTCTCTGGTCGATGCCCCGAAAAACAAACTGTAACGTCCCTCATTATTTTACCATGCCTTTCCCACTTAAATGTCAATCAACGACAGAAAGTTGTTGATGTAAAATTATACTATATTAAATATATCATAAAAAGACCATATGTTCAAGACTAAGTTTACTTATATAAGGAGATATCTTATGGCAACCATTTTTAAAAGAACATGGGCGACTATCAATCTTGATAATCTAGCTCATAACATCAAAGAGTTAACGAATCACTCTGGCAAAGATGCCATGGCGGTTATAAAGGCGAATGCCTACGGTCATGGCGATACCGCCATAGCAAAAGAGCTCGAATTGCTCGGTATTAGGGAATTCGCCGTTTCCAATATCTTAGAGGCGATGCATTTAGTCAATAACGGCATAAAGAGTGACATATTAATTTTTGGGAACATCCCCGATACCCATATGGGAATGTTATCGCATCCTAATCTCATTCAAGCTATCAATAGCATTGACGATGCTATTACCTTATCGGAATTCGCAGCGGCGAACGATATGCAAATTCGTGCGCATATTAAGCTTGATACTGGTATGGGTAGGGTGGGGCTATATGGCAATGCCGCCGCCCTATGCGACGATGTTATGAAAATTCTCACTCTTGATGGATTGAAGTTAGAGGGGATTTTCACGCATCTAGCTGCCGCTGATAGTGAGGATCCTGCCGATATATCTTATACGCATAGTCAAATCAAGCTATTCGATGATACTATTGCCCTGCTTGGTGCAAATAGAATTAACTTCCGCCGTGTTCATATATCGAATAGCGCTGGCGCCATATACTACCGTGACGAATGTAGAACTAATCTGGACCGATTAGGTATTGCTATCTACGGGCATAAACCCGATTGCTCGCATGATATTAATTTACATCTTAAGCCCGTAATGGAACTGAAATCTACGGTATGTACAGTTAAGCCGATGCCAAAGGGCGGCAGCATTGGATACGGGCGAACATACACGGCAGAGAAGGATATTATAGTTGCTACTGTCCCGATTGGTTATGCTGATGGATATCCACGGTTGCTATCAGGAGTGGGGGAGGTGCTTATTCGTGGGCATCGTGCCCCGATACTTGGCAGGGTGTGCATGGATCAAATCATGGTTGACGTTACCCATATTGATGATATAGCTACTGGCGATATAGTCACGCTTTTTGGATATGACGGTGATAAATATATCTCACTAGATGAAATTGCAAGTAAATGCGGAACGATTAACTATGAAATTCTATGCGGCATCGGTCTTAGAGTGCCACGTGTTATTTATAAGAACGGTGAAGTTAAAGGTATCATCGAATATTTATAATGTTCTTGCGATGCCCTCGCCCGTGAATATTTGTAATAGAAAATAACAGAGTCCGAATTAATTCGGACTCTGTTTATTTTAATCTTCTAAGATATAAACATTCACTTGTTTGTTTCCCCATTGGCAAGCTTTTTTATAATTAGGATGGCTGTATTTATCACCCTCGGTGAAGCCCATGAATACATCTACTAGGATTTTACCCTCATGCCTGAATCCACCTGTATCCGCCGCCACCGCATAGCCATAAACATGTTTATTATCGGTCGATGTTATATATAGCTTGGTGCCGTATGGGATTATCCTCGGATCGACTGCGACTGTTCCTACTTCTAGCTTAATTCCGCTAGCCGTTCTTCCCGTTGGTGGTGCAGTATATGCAGTTGATCTTCCCGTCAATACCTTGCTATATTTAAGCGGCTTACCATCTTTGCCAACTTTGATTTCGCCTGCCGCCCCCGTGCTTATAACGGGATTCCGTGGAGCATTGCCCTTAATGATAACTCTATTAACGGCATCGGTTATAATCTTCTCCTCAATGACTTTCTCCGAAGATACTTCATTATCAATGAGTGTATATTCCTTTGTAATTTGCTTTTCGCCATTTTTACCCTTGACTTCTTCTTTGATTAGACCTTTTGTTAGGGAATTATCTAGCTTTTCGATAGTTTTATATTCTATCGTTTCCGTCGAGCTGGAAATTCTCTTAGTTACACGGTTTATTTCGATCTCCATGCCCTTTTCAATCAGACTTGTAGCCTTCGGTGTAATTATATCGTCAGGGTTCAAGACTATTCCTGCTTTTTTCGTGGCATCTTCGACTGTTCCTTCTAGCATTGGCACTTCAATTGTTTCGCCATCTACTAAAATGCTAACGTCAAATGCTCTTTCGACTTCAATTTCATATCCGGGGAGGACTTCCTCCGTTAAATCGTAATTTACATTGTCATCTTTGTTAACTACAATGCTGCATTGCTCCAACACATCTGCTACCGTTGCATTGACAACTGGAATTATGAATGTCTTGTCATCAGCTTTCACTTTAATATCATATGCACGCTGAATTTCAAGCTTCATTGTATTTCTCCCCACTTGCTCAATTTCAAGCTCATCATACTCATCTAGCTGATAGCCCTTTTCAGCAAGTATTCCATGCGGGTCGCTTAACATTGTGAATCCATATTCGATATTGTCACCATCGTAAATATAGACTGCATTCCTGAAATAGACTATTCCAGTGAAAGATAGTAGCATTACAGCTGATAGAATTAACATTATCAACTTTGATACTCTTTGCGTACGCAGCATGGAAACAATTTTCCTCGTGCGAATCTGTGGTTCCATAATTAACTCCTTATCACTTGTTACAAAATCAATCTGCGATTACTTCTTTTATTTTTTTATTGTAACCGTTTGTAACCGATTTGTAGTTATTATAGTCCCGAAATGCTTTTTTGTCAATACCTATTGATAACAACTTTTTGTTAGAGATGCACAATCAAGTGTCATATAATGTGTTCTATATATGTCCTATCTGTCTGCATATAGCGAATATCTGTCGAATATTGTCGGTAGATATTTCCTTTCTTCGGCAAAGTGCCAATTTTCCCTCTTAGGAAATGTGCTTAAAATGGACAAGTTTTGCCCTTAGGGAGCGCAAAAAATGTCCCCATTGCTCGCATTAAAAGCAATGGGGGACAGCGTTTACGGGTTAACCGAATAGTTCGGTGCCTCTTTTGTTATATATATATCGTGGGGATGATTTTCCTTTAGTCCCGCCCCCGTAATTTTCATGAACTGCGCCTTACTTTGCAATTCGGGGATGTCCTTACATCCGCAATACCCCATTCCAGCCTTTAATCCGCCGACTAACTGGAATATTGCCTCCGATAGATGTCCCTTATAAGGAACACGTCCCTCAACTCCCTCGGGAACAAGTTTTTGATTATTCTCCTGGAAGTATCTATCCTTAGCGCCAAGTGCCATTGCCGCAAGACTACCCATACCTCTATATACCTTGAATCGTCTTCCTTGGAATATCTCACTTTCGCCCGGTGATTCGTCGCATCCAGCGAATAGGGAACCTAGCATGACTGTACTTGCGCCCGCCGCCAATGCCTTTACGATATCGCCTGAATATTTGATGCCGCCATCAGCAATTACTGGAATCCCGTGCTTAGATGCGGCAGATGCAACGTCATAAACTGCCGTAATCTGTGGTACACCAATTCCTGCGACGACACGTGTCGTGCAAATCGATCCTGGGCCAATTCCAACTTTCAACGCATCCGCTCCAGCCTCGATCAATGCTTCTGCCGCTGCCGCTGTTGCAATATTGCCCGCTATAACTGCGGTATTGGGGAATTGCGCCTTAACCTTTCTCACACATTCAATAATGTTCTGGCTATGCCCGTGCGCACTATCGAGCGCTAATGCATCGACCTGTGCATGAACTAATGCCTGCGCCCGCTCCATCACATCAGCGGTTGCGCCAATTGCAGCACCGCATAGCAGCCGATCGCTTGCATCTCTTGCCGTGTTCGGATATTGCACTGCTTTTTCTATATCTTTTATAGTGATTAATCCCTTTAGATAGCCATTATCATCAACTAAAGGCAATTTCTCTATTTTATGCTTCATTAATATTTTCTTCGCTTCAGGAAGTGTCGTGTCAGCTGGCCCCGTAACTAAATTTTCCTTAGTCATGACTTCGCTTATCTTAATATCATAATTTGTTAGAAAACGCAAATCCCTATTCGTCAAAATCCCGACAAGCTTACCATTCTCGACGATTGGAACACCGGATATTTTATATTTTGCCATTAGCTCATTTGCCTCATAGACATAATCCTCGGCCGATAGGCAGAATGGATTCACAATTACACCATTCTCTGAGCGCTTAACCCTGTCTACTTCGTCCGTCTGCTCCTCGATCGACATATTCTTATGAATAATGCCCATACCGCCCTCTCTCGCAATAGCAATTGCCATTTGCGACTCGGTAACGGTGTCCATTGCTGCCGTCAAAATTGGCGCATTAAGGTGGATATTTTTAGTTAGTTTGGTCCCGACGCTCACCTCATTAGGGTGAACATCACTTTTTGCTGGAATGAGCAGCACATCATCAAAAGTGAGCCCCTCCTTAACAAACTTTTTGTTGAAGTCTGTTTCTAACATTGGCACACACATCCTCTCAATTTGTATTCTTATTATGATACCACTTTAGCAGGACTTTATCAATAGCCATGACTAACAATTCTTATATATTTTCCTTATTAGGCTTGTGCATTTAGCTAGATGTTCTCGCACCAAGCTCTAACATAAATTCGAAACTGCTCTTGTCGCCATTCATTCCCCATGCTAAATAGCGGTCGTTATCAAGTCTTGTGTGTATTTCTAGCACATCGCCTTTCTTAGCCTCCGCAATGAAATTTATCTGGAATGCCTTCCACTCACGGTCGAAAACTTCCTGCGGTGCATAGTCGCAAGCAATATCGGCATAAACGGCATTGTAAACATGCCCGTTTGCATCTATATCCGAATAGCGAATCTCCCTTTTTCCTACAATTTGCGCACCGTCCATCGGGAATTTCCCTTGAATCTTCGCCTTGACGTCTCTCTTTCGATAGTTGAATTTATAGGGGTATGCGCTCGGTCTTAATATATGCCTCGTCTGCGGATTGACTAGCACCCAAGCGCTCATAGCATCAATTTTTACATTGCCGTCCTCGTCACGGATCTTAAACCACCTGTTAAACGATGCGCCACGTTGACTATTCTCCCCTGTTGCTACTTCTATCGTTTCCTTATCACGGGGGAATTCTTCAATATTCACCGCTATCCTCGATACTAGAAATACCATGCCGTTATCCCATAAATGCTGGTGCGATATTCCTTTTTCATATAGGTCCGCACCGGCAATTTCCGCCGTGAACCTAAGAATTGACGATAATTTCATATTCTTTGTATAGTCGCAATCGCTGAACATCAGCCTGCGCACTTCGCAAAAGTATCCATCTTTTCTATATTGTTGCATTTTATTGCCTTTCTCCGTATATTGAATCTGCTAAAATCACTCGATAATGTCGCATCCCATATAGGGAATGAGCACATCGGGAATTCTAATGCTGCCATCTTCATTCTGATAATTCTCTAATATAGCGGCTACCGTCCTCCCGACGGCTAGACCTGAACCATTCAACGTATGCACGAATTCCGCCTTATCCTTGATATTATCTTTAAAGCGGATTTTCGCACGTCTAGCTTGATAATCCTCGAAGTTAGAACAGCTGGAAATTTCAACATATCTATCATATGAGGGCATATAAACTTCAATATCATATGTTTTCGCACTTGAAAAACCTAAATCGCCGCCGCATAAATTCACAACCCTGAATGGCAATCCCAGTAATACTAGAAGTCGCTCGGCGTCATTTGTTAGCTGCTCCAATTCTTCATAGGAATTCTCCGGTCTTGCGAATTTCACAAGCTCCACCTTATTGAATTGGTGCTGCCTAATCAGCCCACGTTGATCCCTGCCAGCACTCCCAGCCTCGGACCTAAAGCAAGCTGAATATGCACAATATTTAATGGGCAAATCTGCCCCCGTTAGAATTTGATTTCGATATAGGTTCGTAACGGGCACTTCCGCAGTTGGAATGAGGAAATACTCCGTATTCGCAAGTTTGAATGCGTCCTCCTCGAACTTCGGCAATTGTCCCGTTCCCGTCATTGAATCACGATTAACAATGAATGGCGGCAACACCTCGGTATATCCATGCTCCGTGTGCGTATTAAGGAAGAAGTTTATTACCGCTCTCTCAAGTCTAGCACCAAGTCCTTTATAAAAGTGGAAACGTGAGCCAGTAACTTTCGCCGCCGCCTCGGGGTCTAAAATGCCAAGCGCAGCACCTAAATCCCAATGCGCCTTTGGTTCAAAATTGAACTTCGTCGGCTCACCGCTCCTACGTACTTCAATATTATCCTCATCGCTCTGCCCGATTGGCACACTTTCATGCGGTAGATTCGGCAATTCAAGCAGTAGATCCCTTTGATGACTGTCGAAGTCGGCTACTCTTTTCTCCCATTGCTTAATTTCAGCCGACAATTCCTTCATCTTCGTCATAATATCGTCAATGTTTCCGCCCCCTTTTTTTATCCTCGGTATTTCCTTGCTGACTTTATTCTGCTCCGCTTTCATTGATTCTGCCTTTACTGCCGCCTCTCTCCTTAAAGCATCGACGGAAATAACTTCATCAACTATATCGGCAAGACCCGGATCCCTTTTTGATAGTTTCTCTTTAACTTCATCAGCATTCTTTCTAATATACCTTATATCTAACATAAATATTGTCCTTTCAATCATTACTTATAGTAGATGTTCCACGTGGAACATTCCGCAAACCGCTAATTCTCACCAGTTAGCAACTTCGCAAGGTCCGATAATTCCTCTTTAGTCGTGAACTCTATCTCTAAACTACCTTTTTTGCTACCCATTGTCACCTTGACACGCCTGCCAAGTGCATCCCTAAGCCCAATTTCCATCTCCTTATAGAAACTATCGGGCAATTCGACGGGGGAGGGGGGGTTCTTCTTATCTACATTGCCCTCCCTGCGATGTTTCGCCGCTATCTTCTCAATGTCACGCACCGTTAATTCGCCTTTCGCCGCCCGTGATGCAATATCGTCGGCCAAGCTTTCATCAGTTATCGATAGCAGAGCTTTCGCATGGCCGGCAGTTATATCGCCATCTTTAAGTAGGCGCATTGCGCCGCTTGGCAATGTTAGTAATCTCAGCGAATTCGCCACTGCCGACCTCGATCTACCGACAGTTTTCGCTACATCTTCCTGCGTCATTGAATAGTTGTCCATCAATTCACGGAATCCTTGCGCCTCCTCTAGCGGATTCAGGTTTTCCCGCTGCAAATTCTCAATCAGGGCAATTTGCATCGTTTGTGCATCGGTCAATTCCTTAATGAATACGGGCACTTCGTCAATGCCGAGCATTCTGCAAGCACGCCAACGCCTTTCTCCCGCTACAATCTGGTATGCACCGCTCGGAAGCGGTCTAACCACTAACGGCTGTAACAATCCGTGCTGCTTAATCGAATCGGCAAGTGTGGATAATGCCTCTTTATCGAATTCCTGCCTAGGTTGCCCTTTATTTGGTTCTATATCCGATAGCCTTATAATTTGTGATGAACGGGAATTATCCGTACTATTATCGTCGAAAAGCGCTTCAAGACCTTTCCCGAGTCCTGTTCTTCTTGACATGAAATCACCCTTTCACTTATCTCTTTAGCGTTCTTTTCTTTGCACCATCTTTAGTTAATATCTCCATTGCTAGTTTCATATATGCTTGAGCGCCCTTAGACACTCTATTATAGTAAATAATCGGCTCGCCGAAGCTTGGCGCCTCGGAAAGGCGAATATTCCTAGGTATAACAGTATCGAATACCTTATCACCGAGGAATTTCTTAACTTCTCTAACTACTTGCACAGTTACATTAAGTCTTGTATCATACATCGTGAATAAAATCCCCATAATTTCAATTCCGGGATTGAATCGTTGTTTAACAAGCTTAATTGTTTCAATAAGTTGTGTCAACCCCTCCAGCGAATAGAATTCGCACTGCATAGGAATGATCACACTATCTGCGGCAGTTAGACAATTCAGTGTTATAAGCCCGAGTGATGGGGGACAGTCGATGAAAATATAATCGTAATTATCTTTTATCATCGCAAGCGATTTTTTCAGCATCGTAGTGCGGTTCGTTCTATCGACAAGTTCAAGCTCCGCTCCAGCAAGCGCCGAACTAGCGCCTAGAACGGATACACCATCGAATTTCGTTTTAATTATACCTTCTTGAATTCGTCTTTCACCCATCAGCACATTATAGCTCGATATATCCATTGAACGCTTGTTAATGCCGTATCCACTAGTTGTATTCCCCTGAGGATCCATATCTACAACTAGAACCTTTTTCCCGAGCTTACCGATAGCGGCGGATAAGCTAACAGAAGTAGTCGTCTTGCCTACACCGCCCTTTTGATTTGCTATCGCTATTATTTTGCCCACGATTCCACCTCCAACAATGTCATATATTGATTATATCATACTTTACACCATTGTTGTAGGGGAAAACGCTTTTTTCTACACATATTCGCAATTTGGCATAAGGGGACCCCCGTTCAATGTTCCACGTGGAACATTGAACGGGGGCGTAGGGCATGCATTGAAACTATCTATTATTGTTTTTTGTAGGTATACGCACTACATATTCGATATAGCCATCATTTTGCACCTTTTGACTTTCAGCATTGATGCCAGCAGCTTTCATGCTTTCAATGGCACGATTTATCGTATTAACGAATAACCTGACATCATTAATAAGTAGTAAGTGCTTGCTCTTCCTCGGCTTGTCCTTTGCTAAATGCTGATCTATTAAAGCCTCGGTTTGAATAACGTTGAGCCTATCCTTATGTATCTTTTCAATTATTTCTATGCGCATATTCGCATCTTTTATTTTAAGCAATGCTCTTGCGTGACGTTCCGTTAAATGATACTTGCATAGAAGTTTCTTTTCCAATTCGCTCAGTTTAAGTAGTCGAAGCTTATTTGCAATTGTAGATTGAGCCTTTCCAAGTTTTACGGCGGCATCTTCTTGCGTCATACCGTAGAAGTCAATTAACTTCTCAATGGCGGTTGCCTCCTCAAAATAATCTAAATCTTGCCGCTGGATATTCTCAATTAAGGCAAGCACCGCCGAATCACGTTCGGAAGTGTCAACTTGTATGCAGGGGACAACTTCAAGTCCTGCCATCTTTGCCGCACGTAATCGCCTTTCACCTGAAATTAATTCAACTGTACCATCTCTTAATCTTCTTACGGAGAGTGGTTGCAGAATTCCGTTAGTGCGAATACTCCCAGCTAACTCCATCAATTCTTCTTTATAAAAACATCTTCTCGGTTGATGAGGATTCGGCACAATGTTATCCACACCTATTTCAATTACCTTACCCACTACTTTCCCACGAATAGTATTGAATATTGCCGCCATTTTAACACGTCCTTTCCACAATCCGATGTGCGTTTACATATAATGGTATTCGCTATTCATAATATACCATAAATATTCGCATATGGCTAGAAGATTCGTACAAGGGGTTTTGACAAGCTATGATAGCTTACAACAAAAAAACCGCTTTTAAAGCGGTTTTTTTGAAATACGTGCGCTACTTCTCGGATACCTTGTCGGTGTTTGCGATATCTTTTTTATTATAACTATTGTTCTTTCTTCTTCTGTCGGCAATTTATATGGGATTATCCTATCAATTTCGCCGCCCAAAAGAGAAATTGCATTCTTCGCCGCGTCGACTTCCGCATTTATATCACGTGATTTTAATGCGACGAACATTCCGCCAACTTTAACATAGGGGAGGCAGTATTCGCTAAGTTCACGCAAATTCGCTACCGCCCTTGCAGTCCCGATGTCGAATTTCTCACGCAAATCCTCATTCTTTCCACCATCTTCGGCACGACTGTGGATAAGTTCAACATCGTCAATCGCAATTCGTTCGCACAACTGTTCTAGGAAGTCAAGACGCTTTCTCAAACTGTCGAGCATGGTAAGATTCAGATCGTCACGGTAGATTTTCATCGGTAGGGAGGGGAATCCCGCACCCGTACCAACATCAATTATGCTTGCCCCGTGGGGGAATTCTACCAGCTTTAACGGAAGAATACTATCAATGAAGTGTTTGACGATAATTTCTTTACTATCCGTTATAGCAGTGAGGTTTACATTCCTATTATATTCAACAAGGAAGTCCGAATATGTTGAAAGCTTCGCCCCTATGTCGGCATTGAACGTTAGTCCCGCCTGTGAAAAAAGCTCATTCATCATTGGAATTACCACCTTTACTAGCATTTTGCGTCAGCCAAATTACAAGCACCGATATATCCGCCGGACTTACTCCAGAAATTCGTGATGCTTGACCAACGTTCAAAGGGCGGTGCCTGCTGAGCTTTTCCCTCGCCTCAATGCGCAGCCCCGCAATGCTCATATAATCGATGTCGTCGGGCAATTTCCTGCGTTCAAATCTTCGCATTTGCTCAACCTGTGCAAGTTGCTTGGCGATATAGCCCTCATATTTAATTGCAATTTCTATTTGGTCGGTAACTTCCCTTGATAGCGGTTGCCTGTCTTTATCAAATGGCTCCAGCCCATCATAGGTTACCTGTGGTCGCTTTAGCAATTCTGCTAGCTTAATTCCCGTGGAAATTCCCGCAGTGCCGACGCTTTCAAGATAGGAATTAAGCTCTTTCGACGGTGGAATTGTAGTTTTTTCTAGGCGCCTTCTCTCCAATTTTATTTGCTCCAGCTTTAAATTTAGGCGATTTAGCTTTTCATCGGGAACAAGTCCTATCTCATGCCCTTTTGGAATTAGGCGCTGATCGGCATTATCCTGCCGCAGGATTAATCTGTATTCGCTGCGTGATGTCATCATTCTATATGGCTCGTTGCACCCCTTCGTCACTAGATCGTCTATCAAAGTGCCAATATAAGATGATGCTCTATCAAGAATGAACGGTTCCTTCCCCTTAACTTTATGTGCGGCATTAATACCTGCTATTAGCCCCTGCGCTGCCGCTTCTTCATAGCCGCTACTTCCATTGAACTGCCCAGCACCGAATAAGCCGCTAATCTCCTTAAATTCAAGAGTTGGCAATAACGTTGTCGAATCACAGCAGTCATATTCAATTGCATATGCAGGGCGCATAATCTCAACATTCTCCAACCCCTCAATTGAGCGCATAAACTGAACTTGCACATCTTCGGGTAGGGAAGTCGCCATTCCCTGAAGATAGTATTCATTAGTGTCTAGTCCCATTGGTTCAACAAAGAATTGGTGACGATTCTTTTCGGCGAATCTCACCACCTTATCCTCAATGCTAGGGCAATATCTTGGACCCACGCCCTCAATTTTGCCCGAATACATTGCCGCACGATGCAGATTCGCATGAATAATTTCGTGCGTTGCCTCATTCGTATATGTCATATAACAATCACGCAAGTTTTTAAATTCCTGATCGCTATCGGAGGAGAAATTCATTACTTCTTCGTCGCCCTCTTGCAATATCAGCTTATCAAAATTTAGACTGCGTTTGTGCACCCTAGCTGGGGAGCCCGTCTTGAATCTCCTTAGGGAAATACCAAGCTCCTTTAAACTCTCGGTTAGGAGAGTCGCCGCACTGATATTATCGGGACCACTTTCATAGCTTTCATCACCGATATGGATTAGCCCGTTAAGATATGTTCCACCTGCGATTATAACAGTTTGCGCCTTGTACGTTCCTCCAATTCTAGTTTGCACGTCCCATGTTCCATCATCATTTTTTGCTATACTTGCCACTTCAGCCTGCTTTACGGCAAGACCATCTTGATTTTCTAGAGCTAGCTTCATATAATTATGATACTTCACTCTATCCGCCTGAATTCGCAGACTATGCACGGCTGGACCTTTACCCCGATTTAACATTCTTGATTGAATTAAGCTAGCATCGGCGGCACGTGCCATCTCACCGCCGAGCGCATCAATCTCAAAAACTAAATGCCCCTTTGCCGTGCCGCCTATCGACGGATTGCACGGGAGGTTCGCTATTGTATCGAGGCTCAATGTGAAGATAATCGTTTTACAACCGAGCCGTGCCGATGCTAGTGCCGCCTCACATCCAGCATGACCGGCCCCGATAACAGCAACATCATAATCATCCATAAAATATCCCATAATAAACCTCCTTTGCTACTTACCTACACAGAATCGTGAAAAAATCTCTTCTACGACGGCTTCGGTCACTGTCTTGCCCGATAATTTCAGCAATTCCTCCGCCGCAAGTTCCAATGTTACACCGATAGCATCAAGTGTAATTCCTCCCTCTAAAGAAGAAATAGCTTCATCAATATAGCGGTGCGAATTTACTGCGTGAGTGCGTTGCCTTTCGTTAGATATTAGGCTAATTTCTGCACCTAAATTCCCATCACTCACTGCTTCTTTCACCGCATTGCTAAGCTTGTTCACACCGTCAACATCTAATGCGCTAAGAGTAACAATATTCTTAAAATTCTGATGAATTATATCGGTATCAAGTGCCCTCGGCAGATCGTTTTTATTTAAAATTGCAATAGCGGGGGAGTCGCCAATTCCAGCAATAATTTCCCTATCTTCATCGGATATGGATTCGGACAAGTCGAATACTGCAAGAATGAGTTGTGCCTCATCAATGCGCCGCCTTGCTAGATTTACCCCCATCGATTCAACAACATCGTCTGTTTCACGGATTCCAGCAGTATCGGCAAGGCGAAGAATTACATCGCCTAATTGCACACTTTCTTCAATTATATCACGAGTAGTACCGGCAATGTCCGTTACGATACTGCGTTCATATCCCGTGAGAAGATTCATCAAAGTCGATTTGCCCACATTCGGCTTTCCTACAATTACGGTCGCTATGCCCGCACGGAGCATCTGACCATAATCGTACCCCTCAAGCAATGATGAAATATCGATTTTTGCCCTACTAAGTTCCGCTAGTAATTTATCGTTTTCTAATTCGGGAATATCTTCCTCAGGGTAGTCGACCCATGCGGCTATATCGCCACAGATAGTAATAATCTTATTTGTAATAGCCTCTATCTTTCTATGCAATACGCCGTCACGTGTTGCAAGCGCCGCCTTATGGAGTTGGCTTTCATTAGCATGAATTATATCCATTACGGATTCAGCCTGTGTCAAGCTTAATTTACCTGCAAGGAATGCCCTTTTGGTAAATTCGCCAGCCTCGGCAGGAATGGCACCATTTTCAAGGCAGGAACGAAGAACTTCACGTGATGTGTATAATCCACCATGGCATGAAATTTCCACTACATTCTCGCCAGTATAGCTATGGGGAGCACGGTATATTAATAGCACTCCATCATCAATTTCCGTTCCGTTATTGTGGATTTTGCCATAGCATGCGGTATATCCACGCATTTTTGAAATATCCCTATCCCGTGCCGGGGAGAAGATTCTTTTTGCTATATTGATAGCATCATCGCCTGAAATGCGTACTATCGCAATACCGCCGACGGCGTGCGGTGTCGATATTGCTGCAATTGTACTGCCCATTAAATTCCCTCCATTCTCTGCATAAAACAGCACCTAGCCTTGAGCCAGGTGCTGTTGTTCTGTACTTAAATATCCAGCTTTTCAAAAAGCCCCACGTCATAAGTCTTTTCATTTTTATCATCAGCGGTGATATCGGGCGCCTTTTTCCTTTGATATTCCTTTTCAAATGAAGTCATAAATACATCGCTGGATTGCTTCCCTGGACGTGGTTTTTTCCCGCCCCTTCTATCACGATTGTCTTTATTATATCTAGGCTTCTTATTAGTTGATCTGATTATAACCTTACGATATGGATCCTCTCCATGCGATCTAGATGTTACACCCTCAACATTAGCAACAGATGAGTGGATAATGCGTCTTTCATACGGATTCATCGGCTCAAGTGTTGAAGTTCGGCCCGTTTTGGCTACCTTTTTAGCTATCTTAGTTGCAAGATCTTCAAGTGTTTTCTTGCGTTTTTCTCTATATCCGCAGCTATCGACAGTAATTCTGAAGTATTCGCTATCGCCCTTATTACAAGCAAGCGATGCTAAGTACTGGAGTGCATCCAATGTTTCGCCACGTCTGCCAATAATGACGCCCATCCCGTCACTAACAATATCAAGAACAGCACCACCATCTACATAGGTTATTTCAACACTTGCATTCTCGATATTCATTTTATCTAGGATAGTGCTAATATAGTTAGCGGCGATCTCCGCCTTACCTAATGTGTAAGTTGCTTTAACTTTTGCATCGGCTTTAGCTATCCCGAATATGCCTTTTTTAGGTTGCTCAATTACCTCAAACTCGATTTCTTCCAGAGCAACATCGAATTCCTGAGCTGCTAGCATCTTTGCTTCTTCGATAGTTTTTGCCTGAAAATACTTTTCTTTAGTCCTCATCTTCTTTAGGAGCCCCTTTCTGCATACTGGTCAACTTTTACTTTAATTAATCATCGCCATATTTCTCAGCCATTCTCTTTCTAGCTTCGGCGAGTCTTTTCTTATCAAGTTCTTTCTTGCTTAGTTTCTTCTCACTGCTTTTATCCTCAGATTCATCATCTTCAATTTCTTCAGCGTGTGTATAGATCCTGCCCGTTTGCATTCGTCTTTTCTCAACTTCAGCCTCTGCATATGCTTTTAACTTTTCAGGACTATAAAGTATTCCTAGAATAATCGTTTGAGCTATAATAAATATATTAGATATTATCCAGTAAAATCCTAGACCGGCTGGTACTTTAAATGCTATCCACACCGACATTAGCGGCATTGTATACATCATAACCTTCATCGAATTGCCTGCCTGTGCCATTGCCGGATTGTTCTTAGCATTCACCCTTTGTGATATAATTGATGAAATCAGCGCCGTTATTCCTGACAAAATCGGAATTAACACCAATATACTCTTGAGAGTTGGCACCGCTCCAAAATTAAGCCCGAATACCGTTATATCGAATCCATTTAATTTATCGGCAACTTCAGCAGCAAGTTCCGTGAATTTCGATGGATCATCTTTAAACTGCATGAATGCCTCTAACTCGGTAGCTTTATTCGATTTCTCTATAATATAATTTATGCTTTCAGCGGGTATTTTCAAAATATGCGTGAGAGGTTTTCTAACTACGTCATAAATACCAATTACTAATAGTAGTTGAATAATCATCGGGCCGCAACTAGCCATCGGATTTATGCCCTCAGCTTGATAAAGCTTCGTCATTTCCTCCTGATATTTCTCTTTATTGTTGCCATACATCTTTTTAAGTTTTTCAAGTTTCGGCTGAAAAAGAGCCGTCTTTGCTTGATTCTTCTGTTGTTTAATTGATATTGGTACTAAAATCAATTTAGTAATTATCGTAAAAAATACTATTGCAAGCCCATAATTCTTGAATACCTGATACAAAGCCCACATAGCCCATCCAAAGGGTATAGAGACTAGGTTAAGAATTCCACTCATTTAAACCTCCAAAAAGCATAATAAAATGCCTGTTTATAATATTTATTTCACCGCTATTCAATGCGGTATTTTTCTCTTAAAAGTAAATTTCTCCGGCACGGGATCTATACCGCCATCATTGAAAGGATTACACCTGCATAAGCGCCATATTCCAAGCATCGTACCACGAATCGCCCCGAATCGCCGAATTGCCTGCATCGTATAATCTGAGCAAGTCGGATAGAATCTACACGCAGGCGGCAATAATGGTGAAATTATCTTCTTATATATTTTAATTATGAAGATTAAAATATATTTCATTGATTTCTCCCTCTACTGCCGAACTGTTTGTCCATCGTTATTCTCATATATCTTTCGACAACAGTTGATTTTTCTTTTGTACTTCTCACACGTGCAACAAATACAAAATCATATCCTTTAGGGAATATGGATTGAGAGTTGATAATTGCTGCTTTTATAACTCTTCTTGCCCTGTTCCTATTAACAGCATTGCCAATTTTCTTACTTGTAGTTATCCCTATCCTATTATAGGGCAGGTTGTTTTTATTAAAATATAAAACAAATACCGGCGTTACAACATTCTTACCACGTTTATAAAGCCGTATAAAATCCTTATTGTCATTTAAACTTAACCAATTTTTCGTTGCCTTTTGAGATTTATTCATACTAGAATTTCACCAATCTTCCATGCTTTTTAAAGTATGAAAGTCGAATGTTAAAAGGAATGACCACAATTCTGTGGTCAACCCTCTTAGACTTGTAGCATGCTTAACTTATTGTGATAGTCTAGCTCTGCCTTTAGCACGTCTATTTGCTAGGATTCTACGTCCGGATTTCGTGCGCATTCTCTTCATAAATCCGTGAGTTTTCTTTCTATAACGCTTCTTAGGTTGATATGTTCTTTTCATTTATAAATCCTCCCCTCGACCGATAAATATACATTATTTTAATCTCGACATTTTATCAGAACCTTGCAGTACATTATTATAACTTATTATATCAATGCTTGTCAAGTGATAAATCATAAAACTTTATAGATAGAGTATATAAAAATATAATAATTTACTCCCATAGTATTGTAACATTGAGTAAAATCTGATATACTATACATTAAAGAAATGCGGTTTTTTAACCATGTAATCTTATTATAGGCAATTTAGGTGAACACAATGTTAACAAACCACTGAAAGCAACCTATTTAAATATCTTTTTAGAGGTTGCTCTATTGTCGCCTATTTAAAATCAGCAAAAGCCTTATTTTTCTTAGGAAGGAATGTCGATATATGGAATCCTTTTTAGAGGTATTTAATCTAGTCAAAGAATATTGTTCGTCGGAAATATCGGATATAAACTATAATCTATGGGTAAAACCACTTGAACCTGTTAGATTCGATGATGGACAGGCCGTGCTATTTGTAAATTCCGAATTTCAAAAGAAGATTATAGAAGAAAATTACATACCGATTTTAAACAGGTCATTCGCTAAAGTGCTTGGATTTGAAGTTGAGATTGTAATAATTACCGAAAGCGAACTTAATATAAACGTGCCCGCATATAAAGAAGAGGAAAGTCCTGTAATGGACGACGATCCCAATATGAAATTCGAACTTGAGAAGAGTTTTGCCGGTGCCGAATATGACTATACTTTTGACACATTCATTGTGGGGAGTTCTAATGACTTCGCATATGCTGCATGTCAAGCAGTTGCCAAAAGGCAAACGGGAGCATATAACCCACTATTTATATATGGACCATCGGGACTGGGAAAAACACATTTGCTGATGGCAATTAGCCATGAAATTAGGAGGAATTCTCCCGAAACAAACATTATCTATGTTAATGGGGAGGCATTCGCAAATGAATTCATTACCGCAATTGGTAATGAAACGACAAATCAATTCCATGAAAAGTATCGCAGCACAGATATTCTACTTGTCGACGATATTCAATTCATCGCTGGTAAGGAGCGAACGCAGGAAGAATTTTTCTACACATTCAATGAACTTCATCAAATAAATAAGCAGATCGTGCTAACATCGGACAGACCGCCTAAAGATATAAAAACACTTGAAGATAGGCTGCGAACAAGATTCGAGTGGGGACTGCTCACCGATATATCAACTCCCGATTTTGAAACACGAATTGCTATCATTCGTCGCAAGGCGGAATTGCTTGAAATTGAAATTCCCGACGATGTCGCCCAATTCATAGCTAATCGATTGAAAAACAACATTCGTCAGTTAGAGGGGGCAGTTAAAAAGATTAAGGCGTTAAAGCTCCTTGCTGGAACACATCCGTCAGTATCAATGGCGCAGAATGTAATCAGCGATATTCTCAACGATAATAAACCTCTCCCCGTAACGATAGATCGCATTATAACGGAAATTTCACGCACATACAATGTATCGCCCGAAGATATTCGCTCGACGAAGCGTTCTGCTAATATATCGACGGCGAGGCAAATTTCTATGTATGTTGTGCGGGAAATAACTCAAATGTCGCTTTCTTCAATTGGTGAAGAATTCGGCGGTCGTGACCATTCGACGGTAGTATATGCTATTGGACAAGTCGAAAAACTTATGAAAAGAGATGTAAAAGCTAAAGAAACTATCGAAGATA
>CALLQQ010000112.1 GCA_938014915.1 uncultured Clostridia bacterium | reverse complement strand
TGCTTTTTTGAAGGCCAGACTACCTTTTTAAATTCTGCCTTTGAATCACGAAAGAATTTCTTGATGCTACCAAAAAAACCTCTGCGTTGTTTTTTTGTCTTAGTTGTCTTTTTTCCAGCCATAAGTCAGTCCACCTTTCTGCTATTTGGTTTCCTTGTGGACAGTGTGCTTTTTACAGAATCTGCAATACTTGTTCATCTCAAGCCTGTCCGGGTCGTTCTTCTTGTTTTTCATAGTGTTATAGTTGCGCTGCTTGCATTCTGTACAAGCGATGGTTATTTTAACCCTCATTTCGGCACCTCCTCGTCAAGTCCAGCTTGACTAATTTCTTCGTTGAGACTCAGCATTTAGAGCCTCGCTGCCTCCCTCAAAATAAAGGTAGAATTGTGCTATAAATATAGGCACAAAAAAATAGCCCCTTTTTGAGGTATATAAACTATACCATATTCTAATAAGCTAGTCAAGCATTATAGCGCATATTTTAATAAAAATCAAAACTAAATTCCACCACGCAGAATTTCGTAGTAAAATGACTGCTAAACAGTATAAAATTTTAGGACTACTCATATTGATAATTAAGCCATGAAATTCTTCGGCACTTATCGTATTTTACGTATGGACAAAATATCTCATTAATGTTGATAATTTAACAGTATTATGGTATGCTTGAGGAATAGGAAAATAGTAAGATATTAAGACGGCTTATTGATTAATATATTTTTAGGGAGTGTATTATAAATGTCAAAGATCCGTGTTGCTGTAATATTTGGCGGTGCGTCGAGTGAGCATGAGGTTAGCCTTGTATCGGCTACTTCAGTTATAAAAAATATACCTCAGGATAAGTATGAAGTCGTATGTATTGGCATTAATCCTAAGGGGAGATGGTTCCACTACCCGGGCAATGTCGATTTAATCGCAACGGGCGAATGGGAAAGTCACCCCGATTGCACACCTGCGATTCTCAGCCCCGATCCGCTCCACAGTGGATTCATCACCTTATTAGACGGGGCGGAGGCTTCACTACAAAGGGTGGATTGCATATTCCCCGTTCTACATGGTAAGAATGGCGAGGACGGCACGATACAGGGACTATTCATGTTAAGTGGGATACCTTATGTTGGCTGTAATACGCTATCATCGGCGGTTTGCATGGATAAAGATATTACACATACTATATTAGAGTATCGCGGCATTAAAACCGCAAAGTGGGAAACATTGCTTTTCCCGTGCCTTGCCGATATAGATTCTAGATGCGACGAAGTTGAGCGTAACCTAGAATACCCCCTATTCGTTAAACCGGCAAATTGCGGTTCATCAATTGGAGTTAGCAAGGTTAAAAATCGGCAGGAATTGATCGAGGCGGTTAAACTTGCATTCACCCACGATAAAAAGGTAATTGTCGAGCAGGAAATAATCGGGCAAGAAGTCGAATGTGCGGTGCTTGGCATGGAAACGCCAACGGCATCGGTAGTCGGCGAAATCGTTCCTTGCAATGAATTCTATGACTATGACGCAAAATACATACTTGATGAATCGGAGCTGAATATTCCAGCGAATATATCGAAAAAGGCAGCAAAGGAAGTGCAGGAAATTGCCGTAAAAGCATTTAAGGCACTTGGTTGCAGCGGTCTAGCGAGAGTTGACTGTTTCGTGACTGGCGACGATGAAGTAATCGTCAATGAAATCAATACCTTACCCGGATTTACTTCCATCAGTATGTATCCAAAGATGATTGAAGCATCGGGAATTCCATATCCCGAACTTTTAGATAGACTTATTGAAATAGCGTTTGAAAGGGCGGATAAAAGTTATGGATAATCGCCCAATTGGCATATTCGATTCGGGCATTGGCGGATTAACATCGGTGCGTGAATTCTCTAAAATTCTACCGGATGAGGACATTATCTATTTTGGCGATACCGCAAGGATTCCATACGGTACTAGAAGTAAGGAAACGATAATGAAATACGCATTGCAAGATATAAGTTTCTTACTTGAACATGATGTCAAGATGATAGTTGCCGCTTGCGGTACTGTTAGTGCAATATTGCCGCAAAAGATAACGCAGGAATTCGACTTCCCTTTTACGGGGGTATTGCTGCCAGCGGTTCAGTCGGCATGCGCCAAAACTAGGAATGGTAGCATCGGTGTAATCGGCACTCCTGCCACGATACGTAGCGGGAGTTATGGCAAGGCGATACGCAGCATTAACCCGAATGCAACGATTATCGGCAATGCTTGCCCGTTATTCGTGCCGCTCATTGAGAATGGATATACGAATCGTGATAATGAAGTTACTCGTCTTGTCGCAAGGCAATATCTAGAGCCATTTCTCAATGCGCAAGTTGATACATTAATTTTAGGATGCACGCACTACCCCATTATTGAAGACATAATTGCCGATATTATGGGGGAGAATTGTGCGCTGATTAGTCCGGGAGCGTGTGCGGCGAAATTCGCACAGGGCATCTTAACTCGGGAAGAAATGCTCAAGACGGATGGAATTAAAGGGAAGAGAACATATTATGCAAGTGATAGTATTGAATTATTTAGCGAGAATGCAAAAGCGCTTTTAGGGGAATCGCTTGATGAGGAAGCTATAAAGATAGATATTGATTTAATAGATAACTTAATATTATAATTGAATTGTAGAAAGGCAGAACAAATGAAAAAGGATGTATTTATAACGATAAAAAGTATACAGATAGTAGATAATGAGCAGGATATTACAGAACTCAGCACTTTCGGTAGTTTATATAGGCGAGAAAAAGACAAAAATAAGAAGAACTATGTTATAACCTATGACGAATCTGAGGCAACAGGATTCGAGGGTAGTAAAACGACATTAACGCTTGATGGTGACGATAAAGTTACTTTAATTAGGTCGGGCAGCACTAGCTCAAATCTAATTATAGAAAGAGATAAGAAACACCATTGCCATTATGGCACGCTGTACGGTGATTTCATGCTAGGTATACAGGCGGAGAAAATCGAATCTACCGTGAGTGATATTGGCGGGGATATATACTTTAAGTATACTATAGATATTAATTCCGGCTATGTATCGGAGAATGAAATCTATGTAAATATTAAGGAGGTTGAGGATGAGAATGCCGAATCCAATTAACAGCGCTATCCTTGAAATTGAGGGAATAATCACATCGGCAGTAACAAAGCTAATGGAAGATGGCGAATTGCCCAAGATAGATCTGCCTGAATTTAAAGTAGAAGTACCTAACGATAGAACGCACGGCGATTTTGCAGTGAATGTTGCGATGGTATGCGCAAGGAATTTCAAAATGGCACCTAGGAAAATTGCCGATATGATAATTTCCGCTGCGGAACTTACGGGAACGAATTTTGATAAAATTGATGTTGCGGGGCCGGGATTTATCAATTTAACTTTGAATCCGAAATGGTTCGGTGAAGTGGTGTCCACCGTTGTTAGGAACGGCGCTGACTATGGCAGGACAGATTTAGGCGAAGGTAAGAGAATGCTTGTCGAATTCGTTTCGGCGAATCCTACCGGACCAATGCATATTGGGAATGCACGTGGCGGTGCAATGGGCGACTGCCTTGCCGGTGTGCTATCATTAGCCGGCTATGATGTTGATAGGGAATTCTACATTAACGATGCAGGCAACCAGATTGAGAGATTCGCAACATCGCTTGAGGTGCGCTATTTGCAAATTTACAAAGGTGATTCAGTAGAGATGCCTGAAGATGCCTATATGGGCGACGATATAAAGGAGCATGCGCAGAATTTCAGCGAGGAATACGGTGATAAATTCGTTGAATGTGATAGCAAGACTAGAAGAGATGCGTTAACTGAATACGCATTACCGATAAATATAAACCTACTTGAAGAGCATTTACGCAAATATAGAATTGAATACGATTGTTGGTTTAAGGAAAGTATCTTGCACGAGAATGGCGAAGTCGACCGTGTCATAGAAATTCTAAAAGAAAAGGGCTATACTTATGAAAAAGAAGGTGCCCTATGGTTTAAGGCGACTGAATTCGGGCTGGACAAGGATTATGTTCTTGTTCGTGCGAATGGTCTAGTGACATATGTAGTGCCCGATATAGCCTACCATTACAACAAACTTGTTGTTCGTGGATATGATAAGGCGATTAATATATTAGGTGCCGATCATCACGGCTATTCAGCACGGCTAAAGGCGGCAATTAAAGCACTTGGCATTGATGATAGCAGACTAGATATTGTATTAATGCAAATGGTTAGATTAATGCGTGATGGCGAACTTATAAAGGCTAGTAAAAGAACAGGCAAGTCGATTACATTATCGACACTACTTGAGGAAGTGCCGATTGATGCGGCACGATTCTTCTTCAATATGCGTGAGGCGAATACGCACTTCGATTTTGATTTAGGACTTGCAGTTGAGGAGTCATCGAACAATCCCGTCTACTATGTGCAATATGCTCATGCACGGATTTGCAGTATTATTTCGGCACTTGAGAGTGAGGGCATCAAGGCTGGGGAATTGTCATCCGATGAACTAGCAATTCTGACGGCTAACGAGGAGCGGGAGTTAATCCGCCACTTAGCAATGCTCCCGAATGAAGTGAACGAATCGGCAAAAAGTTACGATCCATCAAGGATAACAAGGTATCTATTAGAACTTGCGACATTGTTCCACAAATTCTACACGGCTTGCAGAGTAAAGGTCGAAGATGAAAATCTAATGAATGCAAGGCTGCAATTAATCATTGCAACTAAGTCCGTGATAAATAATCTTCTCACAATGATGAAGATTGACGCACCTGAATCGATGTAGAAATTTTTAGCATAAAAAAAGGGTAGTCTAATGACTACCCTTTTTAAATTGCCCGATACTCTACCTTCTATCCCTTACCGCTATTCTAAGTGTTGGCAGGATAATGAAAGCTAGGATTCCTCCTGCCGCCGCAGTTATGATTTGCGGCCATGACATCATTTTAATGACGGGCGGCATTACTTTTACGCCAAGAGCGGGCAGAATCTTCGATGCCGACATGAAAAGCACAGCAAATTTTGCTAATGCGCCGACGATAATGCCGCCAAGGCTAATTCCAGCCGATACGATGCCTTTGTTTTTATAAGCAAGACGGAAGAAAAATGTAACGACAAGAACAATTACAATATTGCCAATGATAATTACGGGCACTAATTCGACCAATTTAGGGCCGATGCCAATGAAATTTGCAATAATAGGCGAGATAATAGCAATCGCAAGCCCCGAAGAATATCCAACTAGGACACCGGCGATAATGAGCGTCATATTAACGATAGAGCCGGTAATTAACTGCCCTATAAGCTGACCACCGAAAAAACTCCCGATATATTGCGCCAAAATTAGCACCGCTAATAGAAGTGCAGTCCGTGTAATCCAACGAATTTTACTATTCATAATAACAACTCCTCTCAATTTGATTATACACCTTTTCACTCTATTTGTCGATATATGCAATGAATTTCATTAATTTGTCCTATGTAATTGTTTTTACCTAACAAAATGTGCTATAATAAGTTAGACATTATTCTGTGAATGAGGAAAGGAATGATATAAATGAAAAGGCAAAAGGAACGCTACCTATTTGTATTTGTTTTAGCCTTTTTTATGTCGGTAATTATATTTTTGCCCTTTGTGATTTTTGATAAGGGCATATTCATATACTATGGTGATTATAATGTTCAGCAGATTCCATTCTATAAGCTTGCTCATGAGGCAGTCCTAGATGGCAATATATTCTGGAATTGGAACACAGATTTAGGAGCGAATTTCATCGGCTCATATTCGTTTTATCTACTAGGCAGCCCATTCTTCTACCTTACATTACCTTTCCCGAATGATTGGGTGCCGTATTTAATGCCGATACTGCTATCACTTAAAACGGCGACGGCAGCACTCACATCCTATGCTTTTATTAGGCGATTCGTTAGGAATACGAATTCGGCATTAATCGGAGCGCTACTATATGCATTTTCCGGATTTATGGCATATAATGTTTTCTTCAATCACTTCCATGAAGCGGTCGCTTTCTTTCCGCTGCTATTAATTGCACTTGAAGAAACAGTCATCAATAATCGCAAAGGGCTTTTCGCACTTGCGATAGCATTATGCGTGATTACAAACTACTTTTTCTTTGCCGGGCAGGCAGTATTCCTATTAATATATTTCATTCTTCGCTGTATGTGCAAAGACTTCAAATTAACCGTGGGGAAGTTCTTCACACTTGCATTTGAAACTATTATCGGGATGGCAATATCGGCATTCTTAATTTTGCCGTCGGCGCTTGCGATAATGGACAATCCACGTGTTGATCGTATGTTATACGGGTGGAATATGCTATTTTATAACGATGTGCAGAAATACGGGCTAATTATACAGAGTTTCTTCTTCCCTCCCGATATACCGGCAAGACCTGTTTTCTTCCCCGATTCCAATGCGAAATGGAGTTCGGTGGCGGGATTCCTACCGCTGTTTTCAATGGCTGGTGTAATAGCGTTCATGCGTGATAAAAAGAAGCATTGGGCAAGACGATTAATATTCGTATGTATGTTCATGGCATTCATTCCCGTATTAAATAGCACATTCTATGCGCTCAATAGCTCATATTATGCTAGGTGGTTCTATATGCCAATTCTCATAATGGCGATGATGACGGCGATCACATTAGATGAAAAAGAATCAAGCCTAGGATTCGGCATTGCGTGGACATCGGTAATAACGGCAGGATTTGCCCTAATTGGGATACTGCCCTCACTCCAAAAGCTTGAAAAAGGTGCCGATGGCACTCCAGCGACGGAAAAAGTCGTATGGGGGGCGATGCCGTCTGTATCATATAAATTCTGGATAAATGTGCTTATTGCGGTAGTGTGTATTCTCGGTACAATATATATTTTGCTGAATAGGAAGAATAAACACTTCTGGAAGCAATGCATTGTTGCGGTATGCCTTGCATCATTCGTATGCACGGGCTCGATGCTGCTATACGGCAGGGGGCACGGTCCGTATAGGAATCAGATTGTAGATAAAGGACTTGAGGCAAGGGGGAATTTCACACTTGATGAGAGTGAATTCTTCCGTATAGATGTGTATGAGGGCATGGATAATTACCCAATGTATTGGGGATACCCATCAATACAGGCATTCCATAGCGTTGTGCCTGGATCGATTTTTGAATTCTATTCATCAATGGATGTGGAAAGATCGGTAGGATCACGTCCCAAAGTTGCGAATTTTGCGCTCAGGGGCTTAACCAGCGTAAAATATCTAATGCAGGACGATAACGACAAAGAGCCGCCGGATCTGCCAGGATTTGAATACTACGATACACAGAACAAATTTAGAATATATGAAAATAAGTACTTTGTGCCGATGGGATATACTTATGATGAATATATCACCGATGAGCAATGGAGCAAGACGATAACGAATTATCGTGACCGTGTAATGATGAAAGCATTGTACCTTACAGATGAGCAGATTTCATTATACGGGCATCTGCTAGAGAATGTAGAGGACAATATAACGAACAAATTAACAAGGGCGGAATATCTTGCCGATTGTGAGAAAAGGGCGGCGGCATCTGCCTATTCGTTCGAGATTGATAATAGAGGATTTACTGCGAAATCGAATCTAGATAGAGAGAATTTAATGGTGTTCAGCGTGCCGTTCGATAAAGGGTGGAGTGCGAATGTAAATGGGCAGCAGGTTAAAATCGAGAAAGTAAATTCGGGATTAATGGCGGTGCCCGTTCCAATGGGCGAGGCGGAAATTCGCTTCAACTATGTGCCACCAGGGCTATATAAGGGCATTGTTATCACGGTGGGCGCCCTCTTTATTTTGATAATTTATATGGTGATTTGGCATATCCTAGGTAGGAGGAATCCGCAGAAGTACGGGCCGAGGAAATACCACCACCTATACGATAAGGAATTAATCGGCGGTGTTAAGGCGCATAATGCCTATATCGACCAAATGGCGAGCAGTGTAGCAAAATTCCCCGATAAAGATACATTGTCAAAATGGGACGATATTAAGGCGATTAGCGAGCAGGAAGCAGCGCAGAATGTCCATGACGGGGAACCCACACCTGAAGAACCGATCAAAACCTCCGATAGCGAGGAATTCCCCGTGAAAGCAACCGACGAAATTCCAAAAGCTGACGAAGTTGCGGAAATTGCAAAAGCTGACGAAGTTGCGGAAACTCCAAAAACAGATGAAGTTCCAAAAGCCGACAAAGTTCTAAAATTTGATGAAGTTGCGGAAGTTGCAACAACTGACGAAGTTGCGGAAATTGCAAAAGCTGACGACGTAGCAAAATCTAAGCCGACGGCGCAAGACGGGATTGCATATAAGGAAGAGCCGAATAATATGGAACGAATACAGCCGAGAAAACAGCCGTATATTCCTAAATCGAGGGGCACGGAAGATGAACCCGACGAAATCGACCTTATACTAAAGAATATAGAAGCATTTAATAAAAAACATAGCGGTAGAGATAAAAGAAAAAAGAAATGATAGCAGGGGGACAACGATGCATTTAGAGGAAAAGACTATATCAAGTCAACTTATATATGACGGTAAAATTATAAAAGTAAAAAAAGATACCGTTCTACTGGAGAACGGTACCAACGCTTTTCGTGAAGTTATTATGCACCCTGGCGGCGTATGTATAGTGCCGATAACGCACGACGATGAAGTAATTTTCGTTCGGCAATTTCGGTATCCATATAGCAGACAATTGCTTGAGATTCCAGCCGGCAAGCTTGATGCAGGTGAAAAGCCGCTTGAGTGCGGCAAGCGGGAGCTACTTGAAGAAACGGGCTGCACCGCAAAGGAATATACATTCCTAGGTGAGCTATATCCGACACCAGCATATCTTGATGAGGTAATCTATATGTATATGGCAACGGATCTATCCTACGCAGAGCAAAACCTCGATGAAGATGAATTCCTCGAGGTTGAGTATATACCGCTTAAAAAGGCGGTCAATATGGTGCTGGGCGGTGAAATAAAAGATTCAAAAACGCAAACAGCATTGCTAAAAGCACATTTGCTTTTATCGGGAGGGAATTCGCCCAATTAGGCCTGATTGTCGTGTTCTAGATGCTCACTATATGCAGTAAGAATCTTTTCTTCCATTAAGCGCCTAGCATCGGCGGTGATAGGGTGAACAATATCACGGAAAACTCCGCTTTCATCCTTACGGCTTGGCATGGCGACGAATAACCGTTCATCACCTTGAACAATTTTGATGTCATGCACTGCTAGCAGACCATCTATTGTAACACTTACAACAGCCCTTAGCCTGCCTTCTTGTAAAATTTTTCGTATTCTGATATCATTGATTTCCATATGTCATTTCCTTTCAGTTGTGCTAATTTGTTATTATATTGTGTAGCTGGGGATATTATTAGTATGGAACGAAAGCACTAATATTATACAATTTTTACATAGAGGTGATTATTTTCACCCATATCTACAATATACTATGTATAGAGTATAATAATCGCTCCAAAAATCATTGTAGAGGTGTTTGTATTGATTAATAAAGATATTTTAACGGGTAAGAAACATATCCATTTCATCGGTATTGGCGGATCGGGAATGTATCCTTTGGCACAGATATTACATTCAAAGGGATTCTATCTAACGGGATCGGATAATAACGAGAGTGATACTCTTGCCGCCGTGCGAAAGATGGGGATTCCCGTATTTCTAGGGCATGATGAAAGCAATATCGACGGTGCCGATTTAATTGTATATACTGCCGCCATCATGGCGGATAATGTTGAACTTATCGCCGCAAAGGCATCATCAGCCGATGTCATTGAAAGAAGTGATTTGCTAGGGCTTATCACAAGCTATTATGATAATACCGTATGTATTGCTGGGACGCACGGCAAGACAACTGTCAGCGCAATGCTAACGCAAATTCTGATAGAAAGTGGCGTAGACACATCGGCAGTAATCGGGGGGAAGCTCCCGCTAATTGGTGGTAATGGTCGCCATGGTAAGAGCGATACAATGGTGTGTGAAGCTTGCGAATTTGTCGATACATTCCTAAAACTTCACCCTGATATTAGCGTGATACTCAACATTGATGAGGACCACCTTGACTATTTTAAGACGCTTGATAATATTATAAAGTCGTTTGAGAAGTTCAGCGATTTAACAACTAATACGATTATCGTAAATGGCGACGATGATAATTCAATGAGGGCGGTCGCTAATCAAAAAGGGAAGAAGATTATTACATTCGGCTTATCAGAAGATAACGATTACTATGCCGATAATATCGAGCATATCACTGGAATGCAAACCGACTATTCGTTAATGAGTGGTGGCAAGGAGTTAACACGTATTTCAATCCATGTCCCAGGAGATCACAATGTGCTAAATTCAGTTGCGGCTTGTGTTGCGGCAATGGAATGCGGCATTGCAGCCGATAAATTAGCAAAAGGGATAGAGGGATTTAAGGGGGCTGGGCGCCGCTTCGAACTGCTTAAAGTGGTGAATGGCATCACAATAGTAGATGATTATGCGCACCATCCGCTTGAACTTGCCGTCACATTAGAGGCGGCGAAGAATCTGCATTATAATCGTGTTTGGGCAATATTCCAGCCATTCACATATTCAAGAACGGCGGCATTGCTTGACGATTTTGCGCAGTCGCTCAAAATTGCCGATAGAGTTGTTCTTACAGAAATTATGGGTAGTCGTGAGAAGAATACCTATAATATATATTCGAGCGACCTAGCAAAGAAGATACCCGACAGCGAATGGTTCAGCACATTTGATGAAGTTGCATCCTATGTTGCCGACAATGCGAGTGAGGGCGACCTTATAATAACTCTAGGCTGTGGGGATGTGTACAAAGTTGCAAAAATCCTGATAGATAAATTAGAGGGCTAATCCTCCCACGTTGACTGTGGCAAACTCTCTAAAAATGCGCATAACTCACTAGCCATTTCCTCTTGCTCCGTTATTCGTGGATGACCCGGCGTGCCAGAGCCATTTCGCCTAAAGCGGAACCGCAGAATTCGTTCGTCATTCATTTCATTACGGATTTCATCAAGTGTTTCATCCCAAACCTTATCATGGTATAGTACGGTAGTAATTAATACGAAAGTTGCTTTCGGGTACTGTGTACGCAGCCGTGATAGAATTTTCTTATATTCAGTCATCCAATTTTGACGATAGCTATCATCTTTTAAACATTCGTTATTTGGATGGCTATCGTTTTGCCCAATTGCCATTATCACAACATGGGGAGTGTAGAGTGAGAAATCCCAATCGGTAATTTCTACATTGGGGCTGTAATGTAATTTATCATAAGTAGAAACAAGCCCGACAGTGTTCGGCGAATTGAAGAATCCAGTATTATCCAGTAGAGCGATGCCCCCTTGCGCATTGTTGTGAATGTGCGCATCAAGCTTCCTAGCGAGTGACATCGAATACGAAAACCATGAGTTATCATATTGCCCGTTATTATCTTCGGGATCGATATGCCCCTCATAGTAAATTGCTTCACATACTGCACCGGCAGAAACGGAATCGCCGAAACATTCGAGTCTTTTTTGTGTAGCGGAGTTATTTTCAATTGCCCGAACTTCAGCATTATCATCGAGGATTAGACCGTGGAATGTGAAGTAGTGGGTAGCGTCCATTCGCTTAAATAGAATGAGCTCATGCTCACCATCACTAAGATTATCCGCAATTTTATACTCGACTATATCACTGTGATTCTCTAGAATCACCTTTCCCTGTATACCATCAATTAAATAGCCAATGTGATTCTCCCCGTAGAAATGAAGATTGCTCACCGATACAGAAATGCTTTTACCAGTGAAGCGTGTTTTCATCATACTACCAGCATAAATGAAAGTTGAAGTTCTATCGGTAGCATCATGATGCATCCTACCCATATAAGTAAAAGCATCATTATCAGCGTGGAAGAACTCCCCATTAGGTAGCATACCTATATCTGCACTATTTTTTAACATAATACACCTCCAAATTAGTTAACAGGTTGCATTATAACAAATAGAAAGCGAAAATTCAAGGTTTTAAGGTGAAACATATTAGAGAAATACTATTGCAATAACTTAAATAAGATGTATAATTAATTATGGGAGTCAAATTATAACCTAAAACAATGTATATTAATACGAATGATCAGGAGGAAGGACAGAATGAAAATTAAATCAATTGCATTAATTCTAATAGGGATAATGCTTCTAGCAGGA
>CALLQQ010000111.1 GCA_938014915.1 uncultured Clostridia bacterium | reverse complement strand
TTTCATCAAGGTGTGCCATAACTTGCACTTTTAAGTCATACCCTGCATGGTCACTTCCTATCGCTATCATAAATAATCCTCCATCTTTTTAGCCTTGATTCCATCAGTAGTTGCTAACTATGCTAACATTCCTCTAAATAATTATATCAAACTATCTTCTATTTATCAAGATTTTTTGCCTGAAGTTCTCGCTGTGCTTGAGGAATTCGCAAATACGACGGTGAAAGCTCCTGCGCACTAATTCGTTCGCCTTTAAATGCGGCAGCGCATACCGATGAACCAAGCTGAAATTTTAGATGCGGCGGCGCTATAACAAGATTTTTCTGGGGGAGCCTCCCTATAACTAGATCCGCACCATCGCCGACAATGTGAATCTCCTCATCAGTCCCGAATTTACGGAGTTCCTCCCCAAGTTCATCGACCATTATAACCCTGTCGTCGCATAAACGCTTCAAATTATCGCCATCGAATTCGAATATCGCATTGTAGACTTGATCCCGCCTTGCGTCCATAACTGCGCAAATCTTGCCCTTAAAGCCGCGCATATTATATGCGAGCGCCTCAAGTGAGGAAACACCGATACATGGTCTATCAAGAGCATATGCAAAGCCCTTTATCGCTGAAATGCCGATTCTTAATCCCGTAAATGAGCCGGGTCCTATCGACACGGCAAACGCATCAATTTCCTCAAGTGAAATTGATGCGCAGTCGAGCATGCTTTTCACCATTGGTAATAATGTTTGGGAGTGCGTCAGCTGCGTATGCACTGCACCACTCACAATAACTTTGTCATGACTGCATACCGCCATTGTCGATGTTTTCGCTGACGTATCTATACCTAGAATTTTCATATCTCTCTCCCCTGTATTGTGATTTCCCTAGTATTTTCATCTTTATCCGATTTTTCTATTGTTATATATATTGTATCTTCGGGCAGGGCTGATGAGATGTTCTCACTCCATTCGATAGCTAGAATACCATCACTATCAAGATAATCAAAGAAGCCCGTCATGTATAAATCGTCCTCATTTTCAATTCGGTACATATCAAAATGATATAGAGTTATATCACCTTCATATTCATTTACCAGTGAAAAGGTGGGGCTCATCACTGCATCTTCTATCCCGAGACCACGTGCAAGCCCACGTGTGAATGCCGTTTTCCCAGCACCGAGCCCACCACGATATGCAACACAATCGCCCCTTTTTAAATTCCTGGCTAACTTGAATGCAATTTCCTCCGTCTGCCCAACGCTGTGGGATATATATTTCATAATCTTATCACATCACTTTAAAATAATCCGGAAATATTCCCGTCTTTATCAACATCAATATTATTCGCCGATGGTACTTTGGGGAGTCCTGGCATTGTCATTATATTGCCCGTCATCACTACAATGAATCCTGCTCCCGATTGCACCCTAACATCACTAATATTTATATCGAATCCCGTCGGACGCCCGACCTTTGTAGGATCGTCGGTTAGTGAATACTGCGTTTTAGCAACGCAAATCGGCAATTTATCCAGTTCTAATCTTTCTATCTCTTTAATTGCTTTTTCCGCTTTAACGGAGTAGTTGACATTATCGGCGCCATAAATTTCCCGTGCTATTGTCAGCAGTTTCTCTTTTATAGGTAAATTAACATCATATAATAGCTTGAAATTCGCTGGCTTTTCACATGCTGCAATGACTTTATCCGCTAGAGTGATGCCGCCTTCGCCACCTTTAGCAAAGACATCGGACAATGCGAATTCACTACCTAGCTTCTTGCAACATTCCTCCACCATATTAATTTCACTTTCCGTATCGGTATCGAATCGGTTAATTGCTACGACGACGGGCACACCGAATTTGTTCATATTTTCAATATGAACTTCTAGGTTGCATAATCCCTTTTTGAGGGCGGTTAGATTTTCCTGCTTTAAATCCGCTTTACTTACACCGCCATTATACTTGAGCGCACGGATTGTTGCTACAATTACAACGCAGTCCGGCGATAGTCCTGAATATCTGCATTTAATATCAAAGAACTTTTCCGCACCTAAGTCTGAACCGAATCCCGCTTCAGTAATTGCATAATCACCAAGCTTTAGTGCTAGTGAAGTCGCACGTACGGAATTGCACCCGTGAGCAATATTCGCAAATGGGCCCCCGTGTATGATGGCGGGGGTATTCTCAAGTGTTTGCACTAAATTCGGCTTAATTGCCTCTTTTAGCAGCGCCGCCATCGCACCAATTCCGCCAATTTCCCTAGCGAATACGGGCTCACCATCATAGGTGTAGGCAACGAAAATATTGCCGAGCCGCTCCTTCAAATCGGTTATATCGCTTGCAAGGCAGAGTATCGCCATTACTTCGGTCGCTACTGTAATAAGGAATCCATCTTCCCTAACGATGCCATTAACCTTGCCTCCCATGCCAACGACAACATTCCTAAGTGCTCGGTCGTTCATATCCATGCACCGTTTTACTAGTATCTGCCGCGGATCGATGCAGAGCTCATTCCCCTGTTGAATGTGATTATCTATTAACGCCGAGAGAAGATTATTCGCCGATGTTATTGCATGCATATCGCCCGTGAAATGTAAATTTATATCCTCCATCGGTACAACTTGAGCATATCCGCCGCCCGCCGCCCCGCCTTTTATGCCGAATACGGGACCAAGTGACGGCTCACGCAGTGCAAGGACGGCTTTCTTCCCACGGATTTTCATCGCTTGACCAAGTCCCACACTTGTAGTTGTTTTCCCCTCACCTGCTGGAGTTGGATTAATCGCCGTAACTAGAATTAATTTGCCATTCGGTTCTTTTTCCAGCCTGCTATAAAGCTCCTCCGATAATTTTGCCTTATAGTGACCATACGGTTCAATTTCGTCATTATCTACACCAATGTCGCTTGCAATTTCACTTATTTTCTTCATTTTCGCTCCATGTGCAATCTCAATATCCGATAGCATATATCTTCCCCCTCAACCATTATCTTGTACGATTTGTAGGCAATAAGTCCTTTAAAGGCACTTAGCCTATTAGATTTTTATATTATACCACAATTTTGTTCGTCTTTCCAGTAATATGGGTTGAAAAAATGCTGTAAAAGATATATACTTATAATTGCGTTTCTATACGATTTTGTCTGAGATAAAGTGAGGTAATAAATGAAAACAGCTCTACGTGCTATTTGGGGCTATATTTCAAAACTTGATAAAACTCTCCTCCTGCTTTGTATGGCAGCATCTGCATGGGGGACTATTTTGCTATATTCATTGCCGGTGAACAACGGATATTACCGTGCGTATTTCGGCACATCTTTATATAAAACTCACCTAGTTGCGTCTATAATCGGGATCGTAGTCGCCCTGATTTTATCGGGAATTGACTATAAATACTTTGCTAAACTGTGGTTCATTCATGCGCCAATTGCAAGAAGTCTTGTAATACTCACTTTCGCTAAATTGGGTATAATGCGTGAAGGATCGGACAATCAGGCATGGCTTGACTTCTTTGGAATTATCTCATTCCAACCAGCGGAAATTCTCAAAATATCGTTTATTCTAACATTTGCAAAGCATCTTGATAGAGTTGGCAGTCAAGTCAACAAACTGCGAAACTTCGTTCCGCTATGTATCCACGGGGCAATTCCTACTTTATTAATCATGGGGCAGGGCGATGACGGAACAGCACTAGTATTCATCTTCATCTTCTTCTGCATGATATTCTCGGCGGGGCTTTCATGGAAGTATTTGTTGGCTGGTGCAATTGCGGCGCCATTCGCCGGTATGCTAGTTTGGTTTAAATTCCTTGGCACATATCAGAAAAATAGGATTCTAGTCCTATTCAATCCCGATATTGATCCGACGGGGCTCGGCATTGCTAATCAGCAAATAAAGGGGAAAATTGCGCTTGGTTCGGGGCAACTCAGTGGTAAGGGGCTATTCGGTGGCGATTACTATTATGTAGCTGAAATGCACAATGACTTCATATTCTCCTATATTGGACAAGTTGCCGGCTTCATTGGGTGCGTTGCAACTATCTGCGTATTGGCGGCGATAACGATAAAATTGCTTTTCAATAGCAGATTTGCAAAAGATCCGCTAGGTAAATACATCTGTATTGGAGTATTCGCGATAGTCACATTCCACACTATTGTAAATGTCGGTATGGTGCTTGGAGTAATGCCCGTAATCGGTCTGCCACTGCCATTTATCAGCGCGGGCGGAACATCGGTGGTAACACTCTATGCTGCGGTCGGTGTCGCCATGAGTGTTTATTCACATAAGGCAAAAGGCTATGCACTATTCTACGATAAAAATTAATTACAACAGAAAAATGAGCAAAATTTGTAGTAACATTGGAGGAGCAAATACATGTATAACGAATTTGAAAGTATGCTAATTAAGCTATATGGCGAAGAAAATCTTGATAGCCAAAAACAGCGCTATGACGATGCAATTGAAAATTTTTGTTCTCTATATGGCAATTCGGATTATCTGCTTTTTTCGGCGCCGGGTCGTACGGAAATTGGCGGTAATCACACTGATCACAATCTAGGCAAAGTCCTCGCCGCAAGTGTCAATCTTGATATTATCGCAGTGGTCGCTCCAACATCGGATATGACTATCACTGTTAAATCCGAAGGATTCGATGTTGATGTTGTTAACCTTGATAATCTTGATGTTGTAGAAGATGAGATGAATTCTTCAGCCGCTTTAATTAGAGGAATTGCCGCCGGTCTTGTAAAAGACGGTTATAACATCGGTGGATTCAATGCGTATACGACATCCGACGTATTAAAAGGATCGGGTCTTTCATCTTCCGCCGCGTTTGAAGTTCTAATCGGCACGGTGCTAAACCATCTTTACAATAATGAGAAGATTCCTGCGGTTAAGATCGCCCAAATTTCCCAATATGCTGAGAATATATACTTTGGCAAACCATCGGGGCTGATGGATCAAATGGCATCATCGGTCGGCGGCTTTATAGCGATTGACTTCGCCCAGCCAAATAATCCGACAATAGATAAAATTGATTATGACTTTGATTCGTCGGGGCATACGCTATGCATTATTGATACAAAGGGTGACCACGCTGATTTAACTGACGAATATGCCCTCATACCGAGTGATATGAAGGCGATTGCATCATATTTTTCATGCGATGCACTCAGGAAAATTAATCGTGCAGACGTTCTACTTAATATTGATAATTTACGTAAGAAATTCGGCGATAGGGCCGTTTTAAGGGCTTTACATTTCTTTGATGAAAATGATAGGGTGACTAGACTTCAATATGAATTGGAAGTTGATGATTTTGACGCATTCCTAGCTACAATAAATGAATCGGGTGATTCGTCATTTAAGCTGCTGCAAAACATCTATGCCGTCACCGATTATGATAATCAGAGCATTTCCCTAGCACTATATATAGTTGAATCATCACTACAAGGACGGGGCGCAAGCAGAGTTCATGGAGGGGGATTCGCTGGTACGATACAAGCATTTGTCCCGAATTCCGTTCTTGCACATTTCAAGATCCACGTTGAAAAGATTTTCGGTTGCAATAGTTGTCACATATTGCGGATTCGCCCTGTCGGCGGCGTTAGAGTGCCTCAAATTAGCTAACCGCACTTGATTATGAATAGATTTAAAGGCATTCGCAACTCATTGTTGCGGATGCCTTTTTACACTTTGGTAATTATGCACAGATTATCAGATGAATTTTCTCCACACTTTGGTTATACCATACGTTTTTTTGATTGAAAGTTTTCATTTATAATGGTATAATGATTTCAGTATCATTTCAAGGAGGATTTGATATGCCATTTAAGAAGTTCAAAGAAAGACTCAATTCAAGCATATTGACAAAGTTACTAATAATAATTATTACTGCGAATGTTGTCGTCTATTGCGGATTAATTGCATTTAATCAGATTAAACTAAAAAGATTGCTAGAGGATAATGTCGAACATAGCCTAGCGTTGCAAAGTGAGCAGATGGCCAATACGATAGACGATTACTTCTATAATAAATCGACTATCGTAAAACAACTTGCATCAAATCCTGCGATTAAAACGTATATGGAAAGTGATATTTCCCGTGAAGAAGCGAAGTTGAATGACGATTATCAAGATGTGCTTTCATCACTGAATTCAGCACTAGAAATCGACTCCGACCTCGGTCTTACTTGGCTTGTTAGTGAGAATTCTAATTTTCTTGTTTCAAGCGACGGCAAAATATCTAAGCCTGAATATAATTTAAAAGAACGTCCGTGGTATGGACAAGCATCATCAATTACGGATAAAGATGCGGCGTGGTTCTCATTCCCCATTGTTAGTTCTGCAACGGGTGAACCAGCTATCTTCATTATTAAGCCCGTATTTGATGAAAATGATATTATCGGGTATATCGGCGCAAATATATATCTCGATACATTGCCTGATATAATGGGGCAATTCTCCGTTCCGGACGGGCAGAGTTCGCCATTACTTGTTGCTTCCGACGGTACTGTAATTTACAGTCCCGATGAAAATCTTCATCTGCAATACGATTTGCATTTAAGGGAAGATATAGTGGGCACAATTGCAACCGATATGTTGAATGGTGGCAGCTCATTCGATAAGATGGAAATCAACGGCGAACCTACATACGTAAAATATACGAATATACCGCTCACAGGGTGGTCGCTCGCCATCTTTATTGAAACAACCGCCGTTAGTGGGGGACTAGTCCATTACGGCATAATGTCGATCCTTAGCCTAATCATCGTTGGATTCTTTTTAATCGCCATTCTAACTTTCTTTATCAGAAGAACATTTAAAGATATACCATCTATACTTAGTGCAATTGAATATATTTCTGGCGGCGAATACAATATAAAAATTGGCAGTGGCTCAAGTAATGAACTCGGGCAAATCGCTGGCGCTATCGACGGTATGACGGGCGAACTTGAAAATAAGATGCGCATTATTGAGAGTTACGCACATTCCGATTTACTGACAGGATTGCCAAACCGACGTGTTTTCATTAGCAAGTTAACTAGCTATACACGTGATGCACGAATCAAAGGCAAGAAATTGGCAGTTTGTTTTATCGATTTAGATGACTTCAAGCTTGTTAACGACACACTCGGGCATAGTTTCGGCGATGAAGTATTAATGCGCTTTTCCGATGTGTTGCAATCATGCGTGAAAAACGAAGATGTCGTATCACGTTTCGGCGGTGATGAATTCCTTGTAATACTTTCAGATATTGAAGGGGAGGAAGATGTAATTGCCTTTTTCGATAAGCTAACCCTAATGCTTAAAGAACCGATTAAAGTGCTCGGCAAGGAACTATTTATTAGGACAAGTGCTGGAGTGTCAATATTCCCCACCGATTCATTATCGCCCGACGATTTACTGCGTAACTGCGATATGGCAATGCATCTAGCTAAAGATTTAGGCAAGAGCCGTGTCGAATTCTACAATTCGACCATTCATGATAATATACAGAAGAAATCCCAAGTTGGTCAATATCTCAACAATGCCCTTGATAATAATGAGCTGTATTTAAACTATCAACCAATTGTTAGTGCTAAATCGGGCAACATTTATGGATTTGAGGCATTGATTAGATGGAATAATGAGGAATTGGGGATTGTTCCGCCCGACGAATTCATTGCAATAGCCGAAAATACGGGCACTATAATTTCCATCGGTACATGGATTCTTGAAGAATCGTGCCGTATTCATAAGAAGTTCTGTGATGTTTACGGCGATGAACTTGTAATGTCGGTAAATATCTCCCCCGAACAAATTAAACGACCCGACTTCTATGACGTAGTTGTGAGCGCTGTCAAAAATGCGAATATCAAGCCGCATATGTTGCAGCTAGAAATTACCGAGAATGTCCTTTTCAATTTTACGGAAAGTGCCAACGATATTTTAACAAAGCTTGTCAACTATGGTGTAATAATCGCCCTTGATGATTTTGGTACTGGATACTCATCTCTTAGCTATCTGAAGAACTTCCCTATAAGGTATCTAAAGATAGATAAAAGTTTTATTGATGAAATTTTCAATAGTAAAAAGGATTATGCTATTACCGGCTCTATAATCAATCTTGTACATAGTCTAGATATTAAAACCGTTGCCGAAGGCGTCGAAACACAGGGTCAATATGACTATCTCAATAAGCTAAACATTGATCTTGTTCAGGGCTATCTTCTTGGGAAGCCATTGTCAGAGCGTGATGCCGTCAAATTCCTGCTAGGAAGTAGACAGGAAGGAAAGTAATTTCCATTACATATTAAATAGAACTATAAACCCCTATGCATTTTAGCATAGGGGTTTTAGCTAGCCTTCTATGTAAGCTATTAAGTATCTGTTCGCAGTCCAAAACTAATTGTAAGTGCTGTGTTAATCTTGCCCATTGAGCTAGTATCGAGCACTCCCATTTTTTCTTTTAATCTCTTTTTATCGATTGTTCTAATCTGTTCTAATAACACAACGGAATCTTTAGCAAGTCCGCAACTTTGAGCATTGAGCTCAATATGTGTTGGTAACTTTGCCTTTTCCCTTTGGCTCGTTATTGCTGCCGCTATTACAGTTGGACTATGTTTGTTGCCAACATCATTTTGTACGATTAATACGGGACGTACTCCCCCTTGTTCGGAGCCTACAACAGGACTCAAATCTGCGTAATAGATTTCTCCCCTCTTTATCGACACACGAAATACACTCCTTCGCCCTATGATTTATACTTATATTTTTGCCAGTTTGTTGCAACTTATACAAAAAATCAGGGGAGCGATAATTTTTTGTACCTAGCAATACATACTATTCAATTCCTTTTTGTAATGATACAGTATTTTGTGCGTTGACAATTATTTTCATAGTGATATAATTATTGCATATTCTAATGATGAATGGGGTGAATTTTTGCAATTTATGAGTTTAAAATCGGCAGTTAGTCGTGTTGCTTATTTTCTATTATGCATCTTTATCGCCTTTTTAATTGCAATTTCTAATGTTAGTTGCGGTAAATCCGACAATTTCAATTCTCTACCCGAATTGATAACATCATATAATCCGCAGCACTATGCGAAAATTACCACCGACGGCAATAGCATTTTTATAGAAGGTAGATTCTATCCATCGACGTTAAGCCGTATCCAGCTCACTCCATCGAATTTGCATTCAGATCCGCAGGTAAACTCCAATGGGGAATTTACCGCAGCGCTAACTAGCACCGCTAGAAATGGCGAATACTCACTTGACTTCACACTTGATAATGGCGATACATTCTACTACCGAATCTTTCGGCAAAACGGGCAGTGGATCCTGCCCAATTATAGCATGATTGAGCAAAACCGAACGCAACTCGATGCTATTATAGAAATTGATAAGGATATCACCGCTAGCTATATTGCCGACGATATAAATTCAACAAACAATATTCTTGACGCAGTTGAGAATCTTAGCAATGAAATCTGTGTTGACGCAAAAACCGATTACGAAAAGGCTCTAGCCATATCACAATGGGTATCGTCAAATATATATTATGATTTTGACGCAAGTGAGGATTCCGTTACATTATCAAATATTACTTTAGATAATATAATTTCTAACCGCCGCACCGTATGCGCTGGATTTGCTAATATCTATGCCGCATTGTGCAATGCGCAGGGGCTTGATGTTATCAATATCCGTGGCGGCACTATCCAGAGGAACATCAGCCATTCTAAGCTGGAGGAATCAAGTGAGCGCCATGAGTGGAATGCCGTATGGATTGATGAACGCTGGGTCTTTGTCGATACTACTTGGAACACGCAGAATACATATTCGGGTGGCGAATACCGTGACGGAAGTACAAATTTAAAGTTCTTCGATATTTCAATTGAGGCCATCAGCGCCGATCATCGGTTCGATTTAGTCGAAAGACGGGAATATTACTAGGTACGCAAATTAAATCGGGCAAGGGATTAATTCCCTTGCCCGATTAGTTTATGTAGCGTTAAGTAAATAAATTGCACCTTTTATCAAATGCCGGCATAGAATACCACAGAGCATTATTATTGTCTTGGAGGAAGTCGTTGTTAAGCGATGCGGCTTTAATAAAGAAGATGTGCTATCTCTTTATCTCGATGATATTGATGGCAACATCGTCACCACTGATGTCTATCGTACCGTAAGAACGGTATCGTCTGCCCCTCGGCGCATGCAAGCTACCCGGATTCATAACATATATACCATCTATGCAAGAATAAGAATACAGATGCGTATGCCCATATAGGGCTATATCTACATCATTGTGCTTCGCCGTATTAACAAGATTATCCATCGTTTCACGAACATCATAATGGTGCCCATGCGTAATTAAAATCTTCTTACCGCCAAGATTAAGAATGTCGGTCACCTTCGCCTTAGATGCATAATCCCTATTCCCCTGCACGAAATAGAACATCTTATGGGGGAAGAGCTGCTCCATATCCCGCAATTCGTTTTCTCCGTCGCCAAGATGGATGAAAGCATCAGCGTCAAGGTTATCCTCGACAACTTCCTTGAGCATATAGTAATCTCTATGCGTATCCGCCACGACAACAATCCTCATATTACCATCCTCTGCTGTAAATATCATTACTTCTATGATATCTTATTATAGCATATTATAGAAATAACCGATATAGTAAACTTATACAATTTTTTAGTTTGGAGGCTTATAATGAATAAAATCGATCCAAAGATGCTTAAAATGATGTTGAACATGGTTAGTAAAAAGTCCGGTAAATCGCCCGAAGAACTGTTGCAAGCACTCGAATCGGGCAATGTCGAAGAAGCACTAACCACGCTGCGTCCGAATGACGCACAAAAGATTCAGCAAATACTTAAAAGTCCTAATGTCGCAAATCAAATCCTCTCATCACCTGAAGCGCAGGAGATGCTGAAGAAAATATCGGGGCAGGAAGATTAACTAATAGCCCGCCTGCCACTTTTAAAAAGGAGGGATGGTAGTGGATGATTTAACTAGCAAGATTGAGAATATTCTCAATAGTGAGGAGGGGCAGGCACAGATTAAGGAGCTTGCGGCGATGCTCGGCGGGGAAAATGGCGAAATGCCCGATCTTTCGGCACTTGGCGATATGTTCGGTGGCGCACAAGATGGGGATTCATCACACCAACATTCTGAAGATGGTGAGAGCATCCTCGGCGATATTGATATTGGTATGCTGCTCAAGATGAAAGATATGTTTACCTCGTCAAAGGGCGGCGATAAGAATTCACAATTATTGCTAGCATTGCGCCCGCATTTAAAAGATGAAAATAAAGAAAAAGTCGACGGTGCAATTAAGATTATGAAGCTAATTGCATTACTCCCACTTATTAAGGATTCCGGCTTATTCGGGGGTGAGCTCTTTTGAAATGGAAGGGCACTGAATATTCGAATGAAGAACTCATGGCTAGAATAGATGCCGATGTTCAGCATATGCTCGAAATGAGCAGAAAAGCAAATCATAATAATGAGCGAACTGGCGAATATGCGAAGAAATCCCCGACGGGCCAACATCGTGATAAGGGCAAAAATCAGATGAGCCAACGTGCAAAATCGTCGCCACAATATAAACATAAGCAGACGCAGAATATACGTCATAGTGCCAATTGCCCTAATCGTAGGAGCGCACTAGCTAAATCACCATCGCCCCCGTCTAATCAGAGAAGGGGGAATTCCCCGAACACTAATCGGCGCAATCCGCAAAAGCAGAATCCGCATGAACACTATCCCGATAAAGAGCAGCATCATTCCAATAAGTCAGATAATGCGTGGGAAAAGCCGCTATCCATTGGTAATGATAGCGGCTCAAAAGACATATTGAATCTGGACAATATCATGGCAAGTGTTGACTCGATTATAAGCGGACTCCTATCCAGCCTCGGCATTGATAAGGATACGGCATTGATTCTGCTCGTGCTGTTACTCCTTTATCATAATGAGGCTGATATAGCACTGATATTTGCTATGTTATATTTAGTTTTCTAATCCTATTTGAATTTAACTGCTGTACCATAGACAATCACTTCGGCGGCGCCTTGCATTATGGCAGCTGAAGCATATCTAACATTGATAATGGCGTCGGCATTATAGCGTTCGGCGTCCATTATCATTCTTTGCGTTGCAATTTCTCTTGCTTCATCCATCATCTCGGTATAGCCTTTTATCTCCCCACCTACCATAGTTTTAAAGCCCGCCATTATATCCTTACCCATATGTTTGGATTGAATTACGCTCCCTCTCACAAGTGATAAGGTAATTAGCTCCTGCCCTGAAATATAATCAGTATTAACTAAAATCACTGCTTCCACCCCTTCATCAATTCATACCACGGTATTCTAATCTTCGTTATAATTCATGCCGATCTCGATAGCCTTCAAATTCGCTTCAATTAGATGGCTGCGTGATGGCGGTACGCACATTTCGATTGCCTTTTTGACCGTATTCGGTTGGGCAATATTCGTTTCTTTAATAAATTTACCTATCATTATAATATTCGCTAGACCGACTAAATTATTCTGATTTGCAAGTTTAGTTGCAGGAATGTAAAAACAATTTACATCATCACGTTCGCATTTTTGCTCTATCAATGTGTTATCAACGAATACATTCCCTCCGATTGCGACCGCATCGATGAATTTATCGAACGATGGTGAATTCATCACGATAAGCTCCGAAGGTGTAAGTATTAAAGGTGAGCCGATCGGCTTATCGGAAATACATACGGAGCAATTCGCCGTTCCGCCACGCATTTCAGGGCCGTATGACGGCAACCATGATACTTCTTTACCGTCGATTAATCCGAAATAGGATAGCACCTTACCACCGAATAATATCCCCTGCCCGCCGAATCCGGCAAGCAAAATCTCCTTATGCGTCGTCTTATTCATTTACTGCCGCCTCCTTATCCTTATAGACACCGAGTGGATAATAGGGCACCATGTTCTCCTCAAGCCACTTTAGTGCTTTCACTGGCTCTAGTCCCCAATTTGTAGGACAAGTCGATAAAACTTCAATAATCGTGAATCCCTTTTTCTCTACTTGGTACTCAAATGCTTTTTTAATTGCCTTTTTAGCTCTATTGATATTCTTAATGCTATCGACGGCAACACGTTCCGCATATGCAACTCCATCAAGTGTCGCAAGCATTTCCGATACACGTATCGGATGACCTGCCGTATCGGTATCACGCCCATAAGGGGTAGTCTGCGTTACCTGACCCGGTAGCGTTGTGGGCGCCATCTGGCCGCCCGTCATGCCATATGTTGTATTGTTGATGAATATTATAGTGATATTCTCGCCCCTAGTCGCCGCGTGAACAGTTTCGCCCGTTCCAATTGCGGCTAAATCGCCATCACCCTGATATGTGAATACGATGTTGTCTGGCTTTGCACGTTTTACTCCCGTTGCAACCGCTGGAGCACGGCCGTGCGGCGCTTGTATCATATCACAATTGAAGTAATCATATGCCATTACAGAACAACCAACAGGGCATACCCCAATAGTATCACCTAAGCAATTTAGTTCATCAATCGCCTCTGCAATTAGCCTATGCACAATTCCATGTGTGCAACCAGGGCAATAATGCGTCGGAACATCTGCAAGTGCATTAGGTCTTGTGAATACTTTTTTCATTTTCTTTTCTGTGCTACTCATTCCTTCGCACCTCCTGCTATTTTTTCAATTTCGGTGAGTATCTGCGTTGGTGTCGGTATCACTCCGCCCGTTCTTCCATAGAAGTGTACAGGCTTGCTACAATTGATAGCTAGTTTAACATCGTCTACCATTTGCCCCATACTCATCTCAACGCATAGGAGGTCGCTCGCATTTTCGCTTGCGGTGCGAATATGTTCTACCGGGAATGGCCATAGCGTTTGCGGACGAACAAGCCCCGCCTTAATGCCCTTCTCCCTAGCTAGATCGACAGCGCTCTGCGTTACACGTGCCGTCGCACCATAAGCAACTAGCACAATATCAGCATCATCTGTAAGATAACACTGCGCCATTGCCTCCTCTTTAGCGATTCTATCATATCTCTCGAATCTCTCCTGAACTGACTTTTCCAAATCGTCAGGGCTGAGTATTAGAGAATTTATAATATTATGCTTCCTGCTATTTTTATGCCCATCGGCAGCCCATGATTTATCATATTCATTAATGCTCTGCTCATCTGGGAATGTTACCGGTTCCATCATTTGACCGAGTAGCCCATCGGCAAGTATCATTGTCGGCATTCTGTATTTATCGGCTAAATCGAATGCCTTTGTCACTAGGTCGACCATTTCCTGCACTGTCGACGGTGCAAACACCATTACATGGAAGTCCCCATGCCCTAGCGCCTTTGTAGCTTGCCAATAATCCGCCTGTGACGGCTGTATTCCGCCAAGGCCCGGTCCCCCACGCTGCACATTAATTATAACGCACGGCAGATCGGAACCTGCTATATATGAAATTCCCTCCGCTTTAAGGCTTATTCCAGGTGAAGACGACGATGTCATTACCCTTGTCCCTGTCGATGCGGCACCGAGTACCATATTAATAGCGCCAATCTCCGACTCTGCTTGTAGGAACACTCCGCCTATCTTAGGCATTCTTTTTGCCATATAAGCAGAAATTTCAGTCTGTGGTGTTATCGGATAACCAAAAAAGCATTTACAACCTGCCCTAATTGCCGCCTCAGCAAGTGCTTCATTGCCTTTCATTAAATTTCTTTCCATATGTATTTCCCTACCTTTCTATCTTTCTACTTCAATGGCAATATCGGGGCACATCGTAGCGCATCTAGCGCAGCCGATACATTCATCCATATCAAAGCAAACCATGAAGCTATAACCTTTATCGTTAAGTTTATCCTCACTGAGCTTTAGAATCTTTTTAGGACAAACATCAATACATAGACCGCATCCTTTGCATCTTTGCTCATCTACTATAATTCTTCCCATATTCTCAACCTCCTGCACTTTTAATGCCAAATTTGTTTTACATATATCTCAACTGGCAGCAAATTTTCTACTTCACTGCTCAGTTCACTAGCTATTTCCTTCTTTGCAACCGTGAATGCAATTCCCAGTCCTGATTCCTGCGATATCTCATCCATAACTGCAAATGACGCCCTTATATCGTCGGCAGTTGTTTCCTCCCCTAGATTCGATGTGTTGATTAATGCATCAGCCTTTATCCTAGCAGCATTCTCAATCTCACGCATCAAGTCGAGGGCATCACCACTATCCTGTGTTAAATAGCGGTATTTATTGAATAGATAATACATTGTAACACTATTCGTTTTAGCAAGAATATCCTGATACCGCCCTAGTGCAATTGCTCCAGCATCGTCACCACCAACATCGATTATTACTTTGCCCTCCCGCTTTAATAGGCTAGGTAGATCGAAGTTAATTGACGGTATGTCAAGATTCGTATTGGCGAATTGCGGTTTCATCAATGTTATATTAGCATTATCAAATATATCGGTGAAATCGGCCGTTCTAAAATAGGGGTTGACAATGTCAAGGTCGACAACGGTGACTTTCTCCCCCATGTCGGCAAGCGTCACGGCTAGATTTACTGCAAAATTCGTCTTACCACAACCATAATGCCCTGTAATTATATTAATCTTACTTAAATTCGATAGCATTAAATCACCTACTAATCAATAATGTCACTACAACATTGTAACATATTTGTAGAAAAAGATAAACACATTTCGCAAAATAAATAACTCTACTATGTGTTTATTGGTGAAAAGATAAAACATTGTCGTCAGTATTAATATATTGTGATTTTTAATTGCATATAGCACCATATCATAGTATAATCTAATGTGATGATAATTTAGGAGGATAAATATGAAGGAAAATTTAAACAGTAAAAACTTTCTACTTGGGATTCAGCACCTATTCGCTATGTTCGGGGCAACCGTCCTCGTGCCGACCTTAACAGGATTAAATCCTGCCGTCGCACTAATCTCTGCGGGTATCGGCACATTGATATTCCACTTTATAACGGGGCATAAGGTGCCCGTTTTTCTTGGTTCCAGCTTTGCATTCCTTGCTGCAATTGGTGCGACAGTTGCAAATGAGGGCGCACAGTATGCGCAAGGCGGTATTATCGTCTCGGGAATAATCTACCTGATACTTGCTGCTCTTGTATTCCTGCTTGGAGCTGATAGGATTCGCTCATTTTTCCCGCCGATCGTTACAGGTCCTGTAATTGTCGTTATCGGTATAACACTGGCACCAGTTGCAATTGGCAATATTGTGACTACACATAATGCAGACGGAGTGCAATTTGCATCAACCCTCCAAAACTGGATTATAGCTTTAATCGTTATAACGGTAATCATAGTTGCATCTATTTTTGCAAAAGGCTTTTTCAAATTAGTGCCGATTTTATCGGGGCTTGTCGCTGGGTATCTTGTATGCGTGATATTCGATTTAACTGGCGTATTCGGTTATAAGTTAATTAGCACTGATGTTATTAAAGAGGCGGCAATAGTCAATAACATATTCGATTTTAAGAATTTCTTCACTTTGCCAAAGTTCAGCCTTAGTTCAATAATGCTAATTGCACCGATTGCACTCGTTACTTTCATGGAACATATCGGCGATATTACAACTAACGGCACAGTCGTCGGCAAGGACTTCTTTAAGGACCCGGGAATGCATAGGACACTTCTCGGTGATGGAGTTGCTACTATTTTCGCTGGTTTAATCGGTGGTCCTGCCAACACTACTTATTCTGAAAATACTGGTGTCCTCGCCGTTACAAAAGTATATAATCCTTTTGTAATTAAGATAGCCGCTGTATTCGCCATCGTGCTAGGTATTTTAGGGAAGTTCGGCGCCGTGCTACAAACTATTCCCGCTCCCGTGCTTGGCGGAATGTCGGTAATCCTATTTGGAATGATAGCCGCTATTGGAATGCGCACCCTATCCGATGCAAAACTCGACTTTACTGATAGTCGGAATTTAATCATCGTTGCGTTAATTCTCGTGTTCGGGCTAGGTCTTGCCGATGGTATTCAAATCACTGAAAATATTTCAATCTCTGGTTTGTTCGTTGCGGTCCTGCTCGGAGCAACAGCGAATAAAGTTCTTCCTGAGGGAATATAGTCCTTTCATGTTACAGCAAACACCATCAAGAATTATCTTGATGGTGTTATTTTTATAGGTATCCGTACCTTGACTTTCCACTTTTTTTGACTTTATACATTGCCTCATCGGCATCTGCTATTATCTGCTCATAATTCTTTCTACCGTATTGGGCGGTGGCAATTCCTATACTACAATTAACGCTGATTATGCCATTAATTATCTCGCAGTAGAATCCTTCTTTTAATTTAGTTAGGAGTGACTGGGCAATTTTATCTGGCAAATCGTCCTTTGTATTCTTGATACATACAACGAATTCATCACCTGCATATCTGCCGACGAATCCATAAGGATCGACTACTGCCCTAATCGACTTAGCGGTGAATTTCAATACTTCATCGCCGACCGCATGACCATACTTATCATTGAATATCTTGAAATCATCAATGTCGATGAACATGACAGCATCTTTCGATTTACGTATCATAGATAGCTCTATCTCATTGTTGAGGGTATTTTCAAATGTTGCTCGGTTATATAGCCCCGTCAATGCGTCGAAACTTGCCATACGGTGGAGATCCTGCTCCCTTTTCTTAGCACGATCAATATCAACAATTACGCCGACGGCTTTATGGAGATTGCCCTCTTCATCATTTTCGGTAATTGTTCTTAATAACACCCATGTATAATCGCCGTAAATACTCTTGAATCTATATTCACTCTGAAATAGCCCCGTCGTCGTTCTGATGGTTTTAATATCTTCTTTGAATCGCTTTCTATCCTTATAATACAAATCCATATTGGCTAAAAAGCTATCTTTATATTTATCCGATGCTGAGCGGTAACTAAACTTCTGGTTAAAAGTTGATGCGACGAAAACTTCATCATCGGGGAAGTGCCACTCGAAAATTATATTGTCCGACATTTCAACAATTGTGCGGTATCTACCCTCACTAACAACGATCTGATCCGCCAATTCATTAAATGCTCTAGCCATATCGCCGTATTCGTTGTCGGACTTCGCTTTAACACGTGCATCATAGTTGCCCCGCTTAATGCTGTGTATTGTGTTGACGATGCTGTACATTGGTCTGAGCAGCCTAACTGGGAATATAATTGCCACCCCAATTGAAATGAATGTAATCGCCGCAAAGGATAGGAATATTGTCGCCTTAACAGATATTAATCCCGACTTTGCCGATCTAGCACGGGTATATGCGACTAGCTTCCACCCTGATGGCTCCAGCTCCTTAATATATGCTAGTTTTTCCTCATTAAGATAATTATATGTTACGAATTCGCCGCTGCTTATATCGTCATCTTCTTGCTTACTTAGTTCGGCGAAGATTCTCTTAGGTTCAAGACTATCTTCAATATGGGTCGAATGGTCCGATACTTGGCTAAGGATATAATCCGTCGGATCTATCAATATAATATTGTCGAAGTCCGGCGGCATATTCTTCTTCATAATGTTGCGAATATGATCGGTCTTTACATCTAGAGCAATATTTGCAACCGCATCACCACTTGCATTTAACACTTCATAACTAAATGGTATTGTCGAAGATGTTACCCCGTCAAGGAACCTCTCTTCACCGCCACTGCGCCCGTATTCATCCCAAACATATACACTGCTAACACTACCCACATCTGAAGATGCTATTATAATATCACTTTGCCCAATTAAAGAAATTTTCGCAAGATTTTCATCCGCATCGCATATTTGATTGAGCATTTCTTGCAGCTGTATATATCCCTCAATAGTTGCCTCGTTCCCCTCAGTTACTGCATCCTCTATATCAGGAGTCGTCGCAACTGCTATTACATTATCTAATTCTGCCATTGCCTTAACTTTAGATTCGTTCACCTCAAGATAATCCTTAATTGCGGCTGCCTTACTGTCAAAAATCCTTGTTGTTTGATTGACTAAAGTCCCCTCAGCATACGTATCCAGTCCCGCTAAAACTATTGCGATGGAAGCTGTCATCGGCAAAATAGCAAAACATATTAAAACTACCGTGAGTAGCCGTCCTATCTTCATAGCGGAACCTCCCCTCGCTGCCAAGATCTCATACCTTTATAAATCACATACTCATAAGTTTATTCACTGTATTATTAGTATATCATTAATTTTAGGTAATGTAAACAATAAAATCATGACTTCTATCAATATTATGTGACTTTTTAATGTGGTGTCTGTTCTTTAGTTGGATATGCAAAGTTTATAGAATATTTCTAGCGTCAAAAGTCAGTATCAAGCCGATCCTGCACAATGCAAAATCGACTTGACGTTTTTGAATATGCTGTTGTTTTCTTTGTGGCGCACGTAACTGCTAAATTTACGTCTATTTTAACATATTTTCAGCACTATTGCAATACAACTTAGTTGACTTGTTTCAAATATCTACTATAATTAAAGCTATACACGATATGTCTAAACGAAAGGAGTTCATATGTTTAATTTTAATTTTAGTGCGCCGACAGAAATTATATTCGGCAAAGATACTCAACATCGCACGGGTGAATTTGTTAAGAAGTATGCTAATAAAGTCCTGCTGCATTATGGTGGTGGCAGTATTAAAAAGAGCGGACTTTACGATGATATCGTTAATAGTCTTAATAAAGACGGCATTAATTTCGTCGAATTAGGCGGCGTCGTACCGAATCCCCGTCTATCACTCGTTCATGAAGGCATTGAGCTATGCAAACGTGAAGGTGTAGATTTTATAATTGCCGTCGGCGGTGGGAGCGTTATTGATTCTGCAAAGGCAATTGCCGTCGGTGTCAATTACGATGGTGATGTTTGGGATTTCTTCGAGGGGAAGTTGCAAGTAGAAAGCAGCATCGGCATTGGAGTCGTTCTAACGATACCAGCAGCAGGGAGCGAATCAAGCTCAAGTGCTGTTATTACAAATGAAGATGGTCTGTATAAAAGAGGCATCGGCAGTGAATTAATCGTACCTAAATTCGCTATTATGAATCCTGAACTGACGTTCACATTGCCAGAATATCAGACTGGGTGCGGTATTTCCGATATATTTGCACATTTGATGGAGAGATATTTCACCAGTACGACGAATGTTGATTATTCGGATCGCCTAATAGAAGCATCAATGCGCACATTAATATATAATGCGCCAAAAGTATTTGCAAGTCCTAATGACTATGATGCTAGGGCAGAAATTATGTGGGTAGGCACTATCGCTCATAATGGGCTGCTCGATTGCGGTAGGGGTGGCGACTGGGCATCGCACAATATCGAACACGAACTTAGCGGTCTATATGATATTGCCCACGGCGCCGGTTTGTCGATTATCTTCCCCGCATGGATGAAGCACGTTTATAAACATGATATAGGCAGATTCGTGCAATTCGCCGTGCGTGTATTCGACGTTGATTTAGCCTATGAAGATTTATCGGCAATTGCACTCGAAGGTATAGAAAGACTCGAAAAATTCTATCAAAGTATCGGTATGCCAATCCGCCTAAGTGAGGTAGATATTGATGATAGCGACTTCGATGAAATGGCAAGCAAGGCAACCGATAGGGGGAATTTCGGCGGATTCACTTCGCTTGGAAAAGAAGATGTTCTATCAATCTTAAAGCTTGCATTATAACCGATTCGGAAAGGAAAAAACATGGCAGTGGACAATAATAACAGGACAGCCTTCGTCACTGGTGGCGCAGGCGGCATCGGTACTGCGATTTCACAAATGCTCGCTTTAAGCGGCTATAATGTTGCCATCGGCTATAATAATTCTAAGGAAGCGGCGAATTCGCTCAAACATTACCTACTTGGGACTGGTGCGAATGTGGATACATTCTTCTGCGATGTTACCAATATTGCAAGTATCGAATCTGCAATTAGCGAATCCGTTCGCAAATTCGGTGAAATTGATGTGCTAATTAACAATGCCGGCATATCCCAGCAGAAGTTATTCACCGACATTACGGCTGAAGAATGGCGGCGAATGATGAATGTAAATATTGACGGTATTTTCAATATGACAAAGACAATTCTCCCGTCAATGATTCGGAGGAAACACGGTAGAATTATTAATGTTTCATCAATTTGGGGCATGGTGGGTGCCTCGTGTGAGGTGCATTATTCAACTGCTAAAGCGGCGGCAATCGGCTTTACAAAGGCATTAGCTAAAGAAGTTGCTCCATGCGGCATCACGGTAAATTGCGTCGCCCCCGGCGTTATCGAAACAAGTATGAATAACTTCCTCTGTGATGAAGAAATTTCATGCCTTAAAGAGGAGGTTCCAGCTGGGCGATTCGGCACACCTGAAGAAGTCGCACATTGTATTCTTAATCTAGCCGATGAGAAGTCCGGCTATCTAACAGGGCAAGTAATTAGCCCGAATGGCGGTCTCGTCGTTTGATGAATTTAACTAAAATAAAAGCTAGGGGAATTCCCCTAGCTTTTTTACCTTTATAACGCAAGCACTTCAATATCGTCTTCGTCCTTGCTAAATACGCCCTCTTTAACCGTTACTTTCATTATCCGTGGCGGATTCTCCGCCATGTCTACAAGAGTATTAGCCACTTTATCCTCGATTAATTTGCGAATATTGCTGCGAATATCCCTAGCGCCGAACTTCCCTCCGTGGGATTTCTTAGCGATTCTATCAAGAACGGCATCATCATAACTGAACTTAATTTCCCTTTCGGCAAGTGGCTCGATAATTTCATCCAGCATCAGTGCGGCAATCTTCTTATAATCATCTACCGATAGCGGCTTAAATACTACAATTTCATCTACACGGCTTAAAAATTCAGGTCTTAGGAAGTCGGACAGCCCTTTCAGCGATCGCTCCTTAGATATATCACCTGCTGAACGGTTGAATCCTACACCTGTATTTTTATCCGTTGAGCCAGCATTCGACGTCATGGCGATAACGGTATTTTCAAAATTGACCGTTCTGCCCTGTGCATCGGTGACTTTACCCTCATCTAGAATTTGCAAGAGGATATTCATCACATCGGGATGCGCCTTTTCAATTTCGTCGAATAGCACGACGGAATACGGCTTTCTCCGCACCTTTTCCGTTAATTGCCCCGCCTCATCATATCCTACATATCCGGGGGGCGATCCGATTAATCTCGATACTGCGTGCTTCTCCATGAATTCCGACATATCAAGCCTGATTAGCGGATCGACTGTATCGAACAACTCATTGGCAAGCACTTTTACAAGCTCGGTCTTACCGACTCCTGTCGGTCCAACGAAAATAAATGACGACGGTCGTCTGCGCTTTGACAATTGCACTCTGCTGCGTTTAATCGCATTCGATACTAGATTAACCGCCTCATCTTGACCGATAATTTTACTCTTTAATATATCTTCAAGTTTGCCCATCTTTTTGAATTCGGTTTCCATAATTTTAATTGCAGGAATCCCCGTCCATAATTCAATTACCTTTGAAACATCTTCTAAAGTCACTTCGATATTCCCTACAACTTGTTCCAGCTCTTTTAATCTTTCTTTTGTTTTAAGAACATCGCTCTTAACTATCGCTAATCGCTCATAGTCAACTTCGCCCGATGATTCCTCAAGCTCCTTTTCTTCATCAAGTTGCTTTTTATATTCGGCATTCAGCTTTTCGTATTCGGTGAGTTCCACGCTTTTTATACTTGCGCAAGCTGCCGCCTCATCCATTAAATCTATTGCTTTATCGGGAAGGAATCGATCCGTGATATATCTCTCTGATAGGCTAGCACAACTTGCTACAATGCTATCGCTAATCTTGATTTTATGGTGATTTTCATAATAGCTTTTAATGCCCTTTAACACTTCAATTGTTTCTTCTATATTTGGCTCGTTTACAGTTACCGGCTGGAATCTACGCTCAAGTGCGCTGTCTTTTTCGATATGTTTGCGATATTCTGTGAACGTTGTAGCACCGACAACTTGCACCTCGCCCCTCGATAGGGCGGGTTTGAGTATATTTGCGGCATTCATCGATCCTTCAGAATCGCCCGTACCGACAAGATTATGCACCTCATCAATGAATAAAATTATGTTCCCTGCCGCCTTAACTTCATCAATTAGGCCCTTTACTCTACTCTCGAATTGACCACGGAACTGTGTTCCCGCTACAAGTGCTGTCAAATCTAGTAGGAAAAGCTCCTTCTGGGCTAGGCGGAATGGCACATCACCAGCGACGATTTTCTGCGCTATACCCTCAGCAATGGCAGTTTTGCCGACGCCGGGTTCGCCGATTAGGCAGGGATTGTTTTTCGTGCGTCGTGATAGAATTTGCGTCACACGGTAGATCTCTTTATCACGGCCGATTATCGCATCAAGCTCCCCATCCCTCGCACTTTTAGTTAAATCAACGCAGTATTGGTCAAGGAATTTGCGTTTCTTGTCACGTTTTGGGCTTGATTTCTTTTTACGTTCCCTTTTTGGTGGTTCGTTCTGTAATTCTTCCTTTTCAGAGAATGATTTCATCATATCCGATCCGAATATATTCTGGAGGAAATTCGGCATTGTTTCCGCTCCACCAAGCTCAAATGCCTCCCCATCCGTTATTTCCATTAGCTGATCGCTGAGCATCTCTATATCATCTTCATCTATGCCCATCTGCTTTATATATTCATCAACTTGCGGTAGTCCGAGTTCTTTTGCACAAACGAGGCATAACCCCTCATTCTTGTGCTCTTCCCCCTGCATAGCTGAGATAAAAACGACTGCCATTCTCTTTTTGCATCTAGTACAAAGCATCAATATTCCTCTCTTTCGTATTAAGTTCTCACTTAATTTAAGTCTACACTTATTTTTCTTTATATTCTAGTTCTTTTGGTCTCTTTTTATTTTGAAATACGTTGGTATATACATGATGAGAGTGAATATTAGGATAATTATCATGGCAATTACCAGAACATGTTGCGATACATCCGTTAATTCGGTTGCGATTATCACTATTATTAAAGCGCAATACATTATTGCTGTTGCCATCTTGCCAAACCATTTTGATTGTTGGACTTTTCCGCCCTTTTTAAAAACGACGATCCCACCGATTAGCATTAGCAATTCTTTAACAAAAAATACTCCCGTTAGCACTAAAAGGCTGGAGTATCTTGTCGATAAAGTAAGGCACACGAAAAAAAGTGTAAGCTTATCGGCAAGCGGATCTAGAACTTTACCTAAATCCGTTATCATATCATATTTCCTTGCTATGAAGCCATCCGCCATATCTGTTAGACCCGATATTAGCAGAATTAATGCGGGTATGATACTATTTTCATCCCCATATAACAAGAATGTTACTACGAATACTGGAATCAGCAGTATTCTAAAAATCGAAAGAATATTTGGGATACTCATCATTTTACTCCCCTAAAATTAGTTTTATATCTATGCTGCGGCAACACTATGCTGGGAGCATAGGAAACTTAATGTTATAAATCCAGTCAAATATAGTTGAATTGCCAATTGTCTGCTCATTTATTACAATTAAGTCGTTGCCCGTTGCTATTATTACTCCTTTTAATGTTAGCACAAGTAGGAATAAGATAACTACTGCATTAATAAAGCCCAGAACGCCGCCAAGGAACATATTCAATTGCCCCAGTATTGGAATGTTATATAATGTGCCGAACATCTTCGCTACTAGGTTTACCCCTATCATCAAGACTGCGAAGAAAATCGCAAATAAAACTATCCTCACTAGGAATTCGATTATCGGGCGGATTATCTCCTGTGAAATTGCCTTTGCTACATCTTCACTAGATTTCTCCATGCTCTTATCTATCTTATCCATCGCCTCATCATTAATATCGGCAAGCGACAACATTGCATCTTGAAATGCTTTTGGAAATGTCTTTGTTGCATCGGTGATTAAATCCCTAACATTCGCATTATCCGTTGCTACATCAATGCGGGAGGAAATCTCCTGCGTCAATTTCGGCTCGATCGAATTAGTGTAAATGCTAGAGGCAATCGCTCCGCTTAGTAGGATAGCAATTACTATCGCTGCTATTCTACCGACAAGCAATACTACGGAACGGAGGAATCCTTTCTTAGCGTATAAATAAATGCAAATTAAAAATATTCCCACAACTACTACATCGTAGAACCAAAAAAATTGTTCTCCCATAATAACAACTCCTTATACAACAGTATGATTATTCTTCTACATATTTTGCAATTTCTCCTGCACCGATTAGATAATACGCATTATCAATAAGAAGTAATTGCGAATAATCATATTCAAGATCCCTGCTGCTCACTTTCTCCATATTAGCATTATATACTATAATCTCCTTTTCATCAAGAACAAATATTGTCTTATCCTTGACTAGAGCGGATTTTACCGTATCACCTAGAATTATCTCTTTATTATTTTCACCATTACTGGTAAAACTCCTTATTATCGTCTGTCTATTTGCACTATCATCAAGTAATATTATCGTCATATCTCCCATACTTGAATAGCACTTCACCGGTAGTCTATATTCCTGATCATATACTACCTGCCCCGTTTTATCGATAATGGCACTTTTATCATCGCCGATTATCGCCGTTTTCCCATCGGAAAGTGAATTCATCGATAGCACCATCGTACCAATTAATTCGGTACTCCAGCGTTCCTTATCTTCGCTAAATTCAAACCTATGTAGTTTGCTGCTAATTTGCCCGTCACTAGCGCCGATTGTGCTAACGATGCACCCATTCGAATCGGCAGTGAATTCTACCTCGATAATTTTTTGCTCGTCCGACGACCATCGGAAAATTTCTTCCCCTCTTTTATCGTAAATTATCATAATTGATTCGTATCTATTCGAATCCGTCACTACTGCTATATCATCATCGGGGCTAATCCGTGCAAGCATAATTTTCTCATCATACGTTTTACGAAAATACTCTTTACTCCTACCGCCAACAATTAGCTCCGATCCACCCTCATCAAATACAAGATAACGCTTAGAATTTGTTCTTAATGCGGGCACTTTATACCCATGCAATGATGAAACAAGCTCCCTGCCTTTATCGCTATATGTAAATACATATGTATCAGTTAGTAAAACTATATCTTCACCCATTGGTTCAAGACTATATTTTGCGCTAAGCGGTAGTTCAATTGGGAATCCCGTACCTTTTTCCACTAAATCGGACTTCCCGATAGGATTAATATCAATACCGACCGCTTCTTGGAATCTCTTGTTAGTCAAGAGCAGTATCGAAACTATAATTAAAAAGACCATGAAAATAATGACTCTTCTTATTCTTTGCTGTCTGTTTCTCTTTTTTCGATATGCTTCAATGCTATTTGCCTTATTCAAGCAAAACCCCTCCCCTAGCGATATAAATTCGTTAGTAGTAGACTTTATTAAGGTATAATCCATACGGGCTGACGGTTTTACCCGCCTTTTTTCTATCGGGATTATCAATCATATCTTGTATGTCGTCTTTCGTCAATTTACCGTCACTATAAAATATCAATGTACCGACGATTATCCTCACCATATTATAGAGGAATCCATCACCGCATATGGTGATTTCTATCATATCGCCTGTGCGCTCAATATCTATACTGTGTATCGTTCTCACCGTGCCAAGAATCCTGCTGCCCGACGCACAAAAACTTGCAAAATCATGCTTGCCGATCAAAATCTCTGCACCCTCAAGCATTTTTTCATGATCAAGTTTATACGGATGTTGGAGTGCAAGTTCATGTAGGAATGGGCTCGGCACTCTGCTATTAGAAATTCGGTATATATATTCCTTTGCGACTGCATCGAACCTAGCATGGAAGTCTAAATGAACCTCCTCACAATCCAGCACAACAATATCGTCGGGGAGAAATGCATTTAAGCCCTTTACAATACCAATGGGAGTTATCTTATGGCTTGTCCTTATATTTAAGATATAGGAATTCGCATGAACGCCTTTATCAGTTCTTGAACATCCATGAACGACAATCCGCTCCCCCATTAATAGCTTCAGCGCTTTTTCAATTTCGCCCTGTATTGTTACTGCATTGCTCTGCATTTGGAATCCGTGATAGCGACTGCCACGATATGTTATCTCCAGTTTAAAGTTTCTCATCTTGCCACCTTAGAACTTAAAATATTATATTTATTGCAAATACTAATGACGTGCAAACTAGAGTAAAAGATAGTGCAATATAATCAATTAACGATGCGTGTAATTGCTTCATCCTTGTTCTACCCTCTCCCCCGTGATAGCAACGGCATTCCATAGCAAGGGCAAGTTCCTCCGCCCGTTTAAATGCCGACACAAATAGAGGAATAAGTATCGGTATCAGTGCCTTTGCTCGGCTGATTAAGCCGCCCGTTTCCATATCTGCGCCCCGTGCCTTTTGAGCGGACATAATTTTGTCCGTTTCTTCAATCAAAGTTGGTATGAACCTTAGGGCAATTGTCATCATCATTGCAAGTTCATGCACGGGGAATTTCACTTTCTTTAGTGGCGACATTAATCGCTCAAGTGCATCGGTTAATGCAACTGGCGACGTTGTATATGTTAGCAGTGATGTTCCCATTATAAGAAAGATAATACGTACAATCATAAAAATCGACATCTTGATTCCATCTGCTGTAATCTTTATTATCCAAATCTTAAATAATGGCTCCCCCCCGATGAAAAATAAATTCAGCACTGCTGTAAAAATAATTATCGGTATAATCGGCTTTATCCCTTTAAGTACAATTTTAATTGGTATCCTCGATATTAAAATTGCAAAAGTTATATATAATACGCCAATAGGTAGAGAATAAAAGCTCTTAGCAGAAAAAAGCATCACAATAAAAAGCATCGTGATAATTATTTTATACCTCGGATCAATGCGGTGTATTATAGACTTCCCCGGAAAATACTGCCCGATAGTTATATCTTTAATCAATGATTTTCACCTCTACACATTAATCGGAAAGAAGATTCATTATGCCCGCCTTAGCCTGCGTGACTGTATATACATCTTCACCGATGTCAAATCCCTTTTCCCTAAGGGTATTTGCAACTCTTGCAATTTGCGGTACTGCAAGCCCCATTTTAGACATTTCCTCCGCCATGCGAAAGACCTTATTAGCATCGTCATAGCAATATACTCCAGCATTGTTCATGACAAGGATTTTGCCCGCATATTTCGCTATATCTTCCATCGAGTGTGATACAAGCAATACTGTGCTGCCCGTGTTCCGATGATATAATTCTATCTGCCCTAGGATGCTATTTCTCCCCTCGGGGTCAAGTCCTGCTGTCGGCTCATCAAGTATGAGTATTTCCGGCTCCATCGCCATCACTCCTGCAATTGCAACACGGCGCATTTGCCCGCCCGATAGCTCGAATGGTGATTTCTCTAATATATCATCATCAATGCCGACAAGTTTCGCCGTTTCTCTAATGCGCCTATCTATCTCATCATCACTGAGCCCCATATTCTTTGGGCCGAATGCAATATCCTTATATACTGTTTCTTCAAATAACTGATACTCCGGATATTGAAATACAAGTCCTACCTTAAATCTTATCTGGCGCAGTTTTGACTTGTCCTGCCATATATCCTGCCCGTCAATAAATATCTTACCTGAGCTAGGCTTTAGCAGTCCATTAAGATGCTGAATAAGAGTTGACTTGCCGGATCCGGTATGCCCGATTACACCGACGAATTCGCCCTTTTCAATTTCGATATTAACATCTTTTATCGCCGCCTTTTCAAATGGCGTGCCCACACTATATAAATGGGTTAGATTCTCTGTTTTTATTATAGCCAATCCACGTGCCCCCGCTCTTTTTTACTTCTTATTAGACTGCAATAATTCTAATAATGCTTCTACACATTCCTGCTCTGTAATTATATCCGTGGGTAGTTCTATCCCCTCTTTAGATAGTTCAAATATTAATTCGCTAACCTGCGGAACATCTAGTCCTACTGATTTAAGTAGTTCTACCTTTGAAAATACCTTTTTGGGAATATCATCAAGTATTATTCGCCCTTTATCCATTACCACTACTCTATCCGCCCGTGCCGCCTCGTCCATATAATGCGTAATTAACACGATAGTAATACCGAATTTCTCGTTCAGCTCCCGCACTGTATCTATAACTTCCTGCCGTCCACGTGGATCGAGCATTGCAGTTGGCTCATCTAGCACGATGCATTTCGGGCGCATTGCAATTACTCCCGCAACAGCAATTCGCTGCTTTTGCCCCCCCGATAATTGGTGCGGTGCATGTTCACGATATTCATACATATTGACTGCTTTCAACGACTCGTCAACTCTTTGTCTAATCTCTGCTGGTGGCACTCCAAGATTCTCAAGTGCGAATGCGACATCTTCCTCAACTATTGTCGCTACAAGTTGGTTGTCAGGATTCTGAAATACCATGCCGACCCTTTGCCGTATATCAAAGAGCTTGTCCTCTATCGCCGTATCAATCCCATCAACATATACCTTGCCACCATCGGGAAGTAGAATAGCATTAAAATGCTTCGCTAATGTTGATTTCCCTGAGCCATTATGCCCGAGAACGGCAACGAATTCCCCCTTTGTCACATCTAGTGACACATCGGTTAATACGGGGATTTTCTCCCTTTCGGTGCCCTCATCAGCTATATGCGTATATGCAAAATTTATCTTCCTAGTGCTAATTATTCCGTTCATATGTCTGCCTTCCACTTTATATTTCTATATTCATTGAGGGCTGTTCCGCCTCTTTACCGCTTATAATTCATGATAGTCAATATGTAAACTATCCGGTGAGGAGGCGGATCACGCCCGTTTCCATCGTAAAATTCAGTATCTACAATTTATTTAGGGCAATGCGCCTTAATTACCTTTGCAATTTTTAGTGCATGGCTGTTTATAGTATCGAAATTTCTCCCCTCAATCATTACACGAATGAGCGGCTCCGTGCCAGATTCACGCACAAGCACCCTTGCATCATCGCCAAGTTCGGCAGAAGAATCGGCTATTATCTTCTTAATCTCATCGTTATCCTGCCATTTACCCTTAGCATATTCGCTAATTTTAATATTAATCATTATCTGGGGGAATACCTCGCAAATTGAGGCCAATTCGGATAGTTTCATATCGGCGGCTTTCATTGCTGAAATTAGCTGGATAGCACATAATTGCCCATCGCCCGTTGTCGCATGGTCGGAGAATATTATATGCCCCGATTGCTCGCCGCCAAGATTATATCCGCCCTCCAGCATTTGTTCAAGAACATATCTATCGCCGACATTTGTCACTTTAATCTCAATGCCGTTTTTCTTGGCGAATTCCAGTAGTCCCATATTCGACATCACCGTCGCAACAAGGGTATTGTTCTCAAGCTCGCCCCTGTCTTTTAGCATTTTTGCAAATATGGCAAGCATCCTATCGCCGTCGACAATTTCGCCATTTTCATCAATGGCGAGACACCTATCCGCATCACCATCGAATGCAACTCCGATATGGAATTTATTCTCTTTAACGTATCTTGCTAATTCGTCTAAATGCGTTGAACCGCAATTCTTATTTATATTAGTCCCGTCGGGGTTATTATTGATGAATTTGCAATTCGCACCAAGCCCGATGAATAAATCCTCCGCCGTCGTACTTGCGCTACCGTTGGCACAGTCAACAGCGATCCTAAGCCCCGATAAATTGTCATCTATTGTGCGCATTAAGTAATTGATATAGTCACGTGGCGCCCTCTTGCTATAAGAGATTTTGCCGATATCCGTTCCAAATTTGAGCGGTATTTCCTCAGGTTTGTCAAGAATGAGTTCCTCAATTTCGCTTTCAATTTCATCGGATAATTTCAATCCATCTTTTGAAAATAGCTTTATACCATTGTATTCAACGCTATTATGCGATGCTGAAATCATCACACCAGCATCTGCATTATACTTCTTAACTAAATACGCAACGGCGGGTGTGGGAACAACTCCCAGAATCTCAACATCAGCGCCGACTGCGCATATTCCAGCGCATAATGCGCTCTCTAACACATCGGACGATATTCTAGTATCCTTGCCCACTATGATTTTAGGGCGGTGGTCAGTGTGCCGTGTAAGTACGACGGCCGCCGCTTTACCGATATTCATTGCAAGTTCGCAGGTTAGCTCCGTAATAGCTACCCCTCTTGCGCCATCTGTCCCAAAAAGTCTACCCATTATTCTTCAAGCCTTTCTTTATAAAAATAACTTCCCAATCTATTATATGCACCCGTATTGGATTTTGTTACTCTTAATCGAATTTACTTTTTATAAAATGTCGGTCCATTTATATTAGGCTCTGTTGCCCCTCACGTTCTATCCCGAGATGTTTATATGCAACGGCTGTCGCCTGCCGCCCTCTCGGCGTCCTAGATAGGAATCCTAGCTGCATTAGATATGGTTCACATACATCTTCTAATGTGACGGATTCCTCCCCAATTGCGGCGGCAAGTGTTTCTATCCCTACTGGTCCGCCGCCATAGCCTTTAATTATCATTGTCAACATTCTTTTATCAAGGTTATCCAGCCCCAAATGGTCGATTTCAAGCCGATTAAGTGCCGTATTTGCAATCTCCTTATTTATAATGCCATCACCGATTACTTCGGCAAAATCCCTCACCCTTTTCAGGAGGCGATTCGCTATTCTCGGTGTCCCTCTTGAACGTTTTGCAATTTCCATTGCGCCGTCCCTATCACAAGCAATTGATAATATCACACTTGAGCGCATTACAATATCGCAGAGCTGCTCCTGCGAATAAAGTTCAAGGCGCATCATCACGCCGAATCTATCCCTGAGCGGCGATGTTAACTGCCCCGCCCTAGTCGTTGCGCCGATTAATGTGAATCGTGGTAAATCTATTCTAATCGAACGAGCTGAAGGGCCCTTCCCTATAATAATATCAAGCGCAAAATCCTCAAGCGCTGGGTATAATATCTCCTCTACCGATCGTGGCAGACGGTGAATTTCGTCAATGAATAACACATCACTGGGCGATAAATTCGTTAAAATCGCCGCTAAATCCCCCGGCTTCTCAATTGCGGGGCCTGAAGTTACTCTAATATTGACGCCCATCTCCGTCGCTATTATTCCCGCCAATGTCGTCTTGCCCAGTCCCGGCGGTCCATGTAATAACGCATGGTCAAGTGGCTCATCACGACGTTTCGCCGCTTCTATAAATATTGAGAGGTTCTCTTTAACTTTATCCTGTCCGATATATTCGGATAGTGTCTTTGGTCGTAAAGAAAATTCTATTTCATTATCATCACTAATTTGTTCCGGCTCGACTAATCTTTCATCGAATTCAAATTCCGAACTCTCTAGCACTTTGCATCCCTCCCCCTATAATAAATGACGGCACTCTAATTTACTGCCAACTTCTTAAGCCCTGTCTTAATCATTTCTTCTACCGATGTATCGGCAGGAAGTCCCGATATTGCCCTTGCCGCATCGGATTTGCTATATCCTAGAACCGCAAGTGCGCTTATAGCCTCATTAACATTGCCCGTCGGCGAATCGCTAATGGCGGTATATTCTTCTGAAATGTCCAGATCCGCTTTAGCTACTTTATCCTTTAATTCAAGCACAATCCGTTGTGCCGTTTTCGTTCCAATCCCACGTGAGCGTGTCAATGTCTTTACATCGCCCGATGCAACCGCAAGTGCGAATCCTTCCGGCGTATTGTCCGATAGTATTGACAATGCCGCCTTTGGCCCTACTCCCGATACACTAACTAGCATTTCAAAACAACCTAACTCCGCCTTAGTTGCGAATCCGAATAGCTCGACTGCATCTTGGCGAACATTGAGGTATGTGAAAAGCATTGCTTCTTGTCCGACACCGTTAATCTGTGATAACGTCGTCATAGTCGTCTTGCAAGCATAGCCGACACCGCCGCATTCAATTACGGCAAGTTCCTGCTCTAGGTGGATAACTTCGCCTTTTACACTATATATCATCTTACATCTCCCTACCTAAGATTCTGCATTTCCATCATTAGTGCTTTATTTATTCCCGATAATCCGCAATGTCCATGGCAAATTGCAATCGCCAATGCGTCGGCGGCATCGTCGGGCTTTGGCAATTCTTTTAGCCCTAGAATTTGCCTCGTCATTTGCATTACCTGCATTTTCTGCGCCTTGCCATATCCTACTACCGCCTGTTTAACTTGGAGCGGTGTATATTCGGCAATTGGTATATTCCTATTCGTTGCGGCAAGCATCAATACTCCCCTTGCCTCGGCAACTTCAATCGCCGTCTTTTGGTTCGTGGTGAAATATAGCCGCTCAATCGCCATCTGATCGGGCTTATATTTATCAATAACTTGATTTAGATCATCATATATAATCTTGAGCCTATTACAGAATTTTGTTCCCGCCCTTGTAGTAATTGCCCCATAATCAATGGTAGTGAATTTATTACCCGCATAATCGACAACACCGAATCCAACTATCGCATAGCCTGGGTCAATACCAATAATCCTCATATCATTCTCCTCTAGAAATATCACTTGCCTGCACATAATCAATCTGTCCTGCTTATTCGTTTAATTATATCATATGCGATGCCTTTTCGCAACTTAACAATACCATCATAAACAGATTTTATTAGTGCTACTAGCTCGCCAATTATTATTTTCGCCATGCTTGTCATATTGGTAAAAGTTATGTATAATTATATCTATAACTAGTGCAAAATTCTAATTAGGAGCGAAAATATGGATTTAAATGAAATACGCGGGCAAATTGATAATATAGATACTGAGCTGTTAAAGCTATTCCTCGATAGAATGGAGCTTAGTAAAAGTGTCGCCGCTTATAAAAAAGAGAATAATATGCCGATTTTCCAAGGAGATAGGGAGAAGCAAATTCTTGATAGAATATCCTCACTATCCCCCGAAGAACATAGGGGCGGCGCTCGGCTGCTTTTCACAAATATTATGGATATAGGCAAAACGCTGCAATCCGACCAATTGCACGAAGTTGCCTTGCCAGAATTCCCGATAGCTGGTGATGATACTATCAAGGGGATAAAAGTCGCCTGTCAGGGAGTGAGCGGCGCAAATTCCGAAGCGGCATGTGATAGAATGTTTAATGAGCCATCAATCAGCTTTTATGAAAGCTTTGAAGATGTGTTCAGGGCTGTCCAAAGGAATGAAGTAGAATACGGTATGCTCCCAATCCAGAATTCTACTGCTGGGTCAGTAATGCAAACTTTCGACCTGATGCGGCGATATAGTTTTTACATTCACAGGACAATTTCAATTAAAATTGAATATTGTCTTGCGGTAAAAAAGGGAACGAAATTTGAAGATATAACGAATGTTTATTCGCATGAGCAAGCACTCAAACAATGTAGTAACTTCTTAGATGAAAATAATGCCATTATGGCAATTCCCTATTCGAATACCGCAGCGGCGGCGAAGCTCGTTAGCCAGTCGGATATGCCCTATGCCGCCCTCTGCTCTGAAGAATGTGCAAATATTTACGGACTTGATATAATAAGAACAAATTTGCAAAACAGTGATGATAATTACACTCGATTCATCTGCATTAAGAAGAATTTAAGCATTGTAGAAGATGCCGATATAATCAGCGTTTCCCTCTCGATACCGAACACGCCTGCGGCATTGTACCGCCTGTTAACAAAATTCGCTGTCGGTGGTCTTAATCTTCTTCGCATTGAAAGCAAACCAATCGCAAGTCGCAATTTTGATGTGATATTCTACCTCGATTTTGCCGGTAGTGTATTGGATGAAAGTGTTGCGAAATTACTTCTTGACCTAGAAGATGATCTTAGCTTCTTCAAATTCCTCGGGAATTATAATGAAATGCAAGATGGAGTTTTATAAGGAGGATTCAATGGATAATGCTAATGTTTCCGGCATAATCGTTGCCGCTGGTTCTTCAAGTAGGATGGGCGGCATTAATAAGCAACTTGAATTGATTGACGGTATCCCCGTCGTGGTGAAAAGCGCCCTAGCTCTCGATAATTCTCCTAGTATTAGTGAGATTATCATTGCTACCCGCTCCGAAGATATTGATCTTATATCGAATCTTTGCAAGGATTTCGGAGTTGGCAAGCTATCGAATGTCGTCGCCGGCGGTGATACAAGAATGGAATCGGTGCAGAATGCAATTTCAGCAATTGATGAGAATTCAAAATATATCGCCATTCATGACGGCGCAAGACCACTCGTCACAAGTGAGGATATAGAAAGAGTAATCGCCGACGCAAAAAAACACAATGCGGCGGCTCTCGGCGTGCCTGTTAAAGACACTATTAAGCAAGTCGATAAAAAAGGCTTCATTGAAGATACTCCACCACGGCAATCACTCTTTATTGCACAAACACCGCAAGTATTTAAGCTATCGCTATATCTCGATGCTATTAAATATGCGACGAAAGATATTACCGATGACTGTCAGCTCGTCGAAAATATGGGCGAAACAGTCTTTATCACTAGGGGGAATTATTCGAATATTAAACTAACTACACCTGAAGATTTCAAAATTGGGGAGGCTCTCGGCGGTGGAACTAGCAATAGGGGAAGCCTCCCGACAATGCGAATCGGCAATGGCTACGACGTGCATAGGCTGGTTAATGGACGGGAATTAATTCTCGGCGGTGTCAATATCCCGTATGAAAAAGGTCTGCTCGGGCATTCCGATGCTGATGTTCTTTGCCATGCAATATCGGATTCCCTGCTCGGTGCAGCGTCACTCGGCGATATCGGCAAGCACTTCCCCGATGATGATAAAAAGTACAAGGACGCAAATAGCATTGATTTACTTGAAAAGGTAGTCGACTTAGTGGAATATGAGGGTTATTCGATTTCCAACATTGATGCGACTATCAGCGCACAGGCGCCGAAACTCGCACCGTACATTGAGCAGATGCGCCGCAACATTGCCGATGCTTGCGATATTGATATTGCCGATGTCAGCATTAAGGCGACGACGCAAGAGGAATTGGGATTCGTCGGCAGGGGTGAGGGCATTTCTGCCTTTGCTGTTTGTTTACTTGGCGGTATCTAGGCAATACTTTATATTAAGATAGAATTATAGGAATGGTGAGTTAAATGAAATATGTTATTATTGGGAACAGTGGCGGAGCGATCGGGGCGATTGTCGGTATTCGTGCCTATGACGAAAGTGGCGAGATCCTCCTAATTTCAGACGAAAATTATCACACTTATTCCCGCCCACTAATCTCATACTGGCTAGAGGGCAAGGTTACCGAAGAGAAAATGCATTATCGTGACCTCACATTCTATGATAGAATGAATGTCGATACGATTCTGGGCAAAAGAGTATCGGCGATTGATAGAAATGCTAAGACTGTTACATTGAACGATGGGAGCATTCATTCATTCGATAAACTCCTTGTGGCGACGGGATCTAGCCCATTCATACCACCGATTAAGGGCATCGAAAATGTCGAAAGACGATTCACATTCACAAAATTCGATGATGCTAAGGCAATTTCTGCCGATGTTAAAAGCGGCGAACGCATACTCATTCTGGGAGCAGGCTTAATCGGGCTCAAAGCTGCTGAAGCTTTATATCCCCGTGGGGTAGATTTAACTATCGTAGATTTGTCAAGTAAGATTCTATCAAGCATACTTGATGAAAATGCATCAAAGATAGTTGGCGATCATGTAAAAAAGAAAGATCTCAATCTTATTTTAAATACAAGTGTGGACGAATTCGACGGGAATAAAGCAATACTCAGCAACGGCGATATTGTGGAATTCGATGTGCTAATCGTATCGGTCGGCGTGCGGCCGAACATTTCCCTTATTGAAGATATTGATGGCGAATGTCGCCGTGGCATTATCACCAATATCAGGCAGGAAACATCTATTTCCGATATATATGCTGCTGGCGATTGTACTGAAAGTCACGATATTTCAAGTGGAACGGATAAGATAATTGCACTCCTACCCAATGCATTCATTCAGGGGGAAGTTGCAGGCAAAAACATGGCGGGTGGCGATGCCAAATATGAGAATGCTATCCCGATGAATGCGATTGGCTTCTTCGGTCTATTCACAATTACCGCTGGAATATATGACGGTGATGGCTGCTTTAGTAAAATCTCGGGTGAGGGGAATTCCTATGAGCGGCTATGTTTCAAAGACGGTAGGTTAAAAGGCTTCATCCTTGTAGGGAATGTTGCGAATGCTACTGCCTATACCGCCATAATTAAAGCAGGAATTAAAATTGCAGATGGAGAATTAGAATTACTACGCACAAATCCGAATTCGCTATTGAAGAAGTGATTTCGCAAAATTAAATAGATACAAACATGAAGCACACAGCATATATGCCGTGTGCTTCATTTAATGTGAAATTAACTACTTAATTGAGTTCTGGTAAGATTCGATCATTTTCTTAACCATTTGTCCACCGATCGAACCTGCTTCCTTAGCTGTAATGTCACCATTATAGCCTTGTTTTAGATTTACTCCAACTTCGTTAGCAGTTTCCATCTTGAAACGGTCAAGTGCTTCTCTTGCCTCAGGAACTACAAGTTTATTACTTCCTCTAGCCATTTTATTACACTCCTTATAATTTAATTTTAATGAGTCAACTTATCCGACTCACTTTTCTTTTTTTCTTCTTTTGCGTTTGCATTAGTATTGTTACCGACTTTCTTTTCTATATAACAAGTAAAATAAACCACTGTTTCATTTTTCTGTTATTTCAAGTTTTCAGTTAAAATTTTGAGCGCCGTATAGGCTAAGACACTGTACTTATTGGCATTCACATTATATGATACTGGAATTTCAAGCGGTTCATAAACTTTTCCGCTGAACGTTTCCATCTCTCTTTGCAGTGCTACCACCATATTTTCATCCATGCTACTTGAGAATGTCAAGGTATCCTTGGCTAACATTCCACAACTAATCAATGTGATTCTATATCCGGACAGTTGCTCAATCAGATCCGTATTAGCTGAACTGACAATAGCAATTGTATCGGGCGGCATTTCTT
>CALLQQ010000110.1 GCA_938014915.1 uncultured Clostridia bacterium | reverse complement strand
TCATCAATGACTAAGCCGTTATAATGCGTCGTTATATCGCAACAATCCAACAGCACATCAGTCATGAAATTATTGGGCACTACTAGATAATCGGTCTGGATATAGTTCTTTGTGACATTCTTGTACTGACCCATTCTACCTTCTTGATGTTTCCCAAGCTTTTTGAGGGCGACACTATGCCATGAATTCACATATATTTGTTCGGGCTTCTTAATAAAGAAATATGAGAAAGTTTTGTTGTTAATTAAGTATTTAGCACTTGCAAGATATTTCAAATACTCTTTACTGTCCTTTTTACAAAAGATGACGTCATCACGTTTAGCATACTTTTTTGCGTAATAATTGTTTTTATCATTAATCCCCCACACAAAAGTGTAGTCTTTATAATCGGGATTGTCTACCATATATTTAAATATTGCTAGAGGATTACAAGCAATTCTTGTACCTTGATATGCCTCAAACAAAATAATATTATCATCAACATCAAGTTCATGGAAATACCGCATATAGGTTTTGGTGCATTTATATGAGCGGCGCCTTTTATTTAGAAAACTCTTTAATAGATTTATAAGCTTTCGCTTCAATCAAGATAACCTCCTTCTAATCGGGCAGCGCTAACTTCCCGATAATTTTGACTTCTTTAACTTTCAATCTGCACATTAAAATAATTTTCTCTCCATCCCTCCTAAAAGCTTGAATTCTTGCTTATATACAATTCTCTATTATATCACAGAATTCAAATAGTTCAAGCTTTAAATTATAAGTATTATGGCTTTTTATAGCAATAATTTCAATTTTACGATGCCTTGACAATGGCGGTATGGAATGATACAATGGAAAAAACTCACTTGAGCAAGAAATAGCCGATTATAAAGGAGTGCAAAGCATATTACCATGCAGGAGCAAACGAAGAAAATACAGTCAATTGAATTAGGAATTCTGAAAACAGTGTCGGAAATATGCGATGAAAATAAGATTGATTTCTACCTAATTGAGGGGAGTTTGCTCGGTGCAGTGCGTCATGGCGGATTCATTCCATGGGACGATGATGTCGATATAGGAATGCCGCGTCAAGATTATGAGCGATTCCTATCAATTATAGCGGACAAATTGCCAAGCCACTTATCACTGAAAAGCTATAAATACGATAGTGATTTCCATAGTTATTATGCACGAATTATAGACAATAGGACAAAGGTTATTCCCGAATACCTTAAATTTTCGGGTAGATATACCGGTGTTTGGATCGATGTTTTTCCTCTTGATGGAGCACCGAAATCCGCCATGCGAAGGAAATGCCACTATCTATCCATCTTACGGTACAAATTTATGCTAGCACTATATTATAATGATAAGAATAAGAAAAGATCCCTACCTAAGCGGTTGATTGTAAATCTGTTCAAGCCAATTATAACAAAGATGAATGTGAACAAAATAAAGGATTCGCTAGATAAAAGGCTCAGGAAATTCCCATTCGAAAATAGCGCATATGTCGGGAATTTCATGAGTGTATACGGGTATAGGGGGTTAGTCCCCCACGAATATTATGGTGATGGTGTCCCGTATAAATTCGAGGGATTAAAACTTAAAGGACCGTCGAATTCACATTGCTTACTTGAACGTTTATATGGCGATTATATGGAGCTACCGCCGAAGGAAGATAGAACGGGTCATTCGATAGAGGTAGTGAACATTGATATATAATGCATAAGAAAAGCCAACTTTAACACATTATATACGATAGGATTACTAAGAATTGCATTCCAGTCCATGAAATTGGGCTAATTTGTTGCATTCTCGACGATTAACTGTTACAATAGTTTGTAATAATCTAAACTATAATGTTTAAAGATTGTAATTTATAAATAATAAGGAGGAAACTAAAATGGCGAAGATTTATTATCAAAGTGATTGCAATTTAGGATTGCTAGAAGGGAAGACTGTTGCGATTATTGGTTACGGTAGTCAAGGACACGCACACGCACTCAATTTACATGAAAGTGGTGTCGATGTCATCGTCGGGCTATATGAAGGAAGTAAATCATGGGCTAAAGCTGAAGAAGCAGGACTTAAAGTTGCAGTCGCTGCCGATGCAGCTGCTAAGGCAGATGTAATCATGATTCTAATAAATGATGAAAAGCAGGCTGACTTATATAAAGAGAGCATTGAGCCTAATTTAAAAGCAGGGAAGGCACTAGCATTTGCGCATGGATTTAACATTCATTTTGAGCAAATCACTCCTCCTGCCGATGTTGATGTTATCATGATTGCTCCAAAAGGACCCGGTCACACAGTTCGTTCAGAATATGTTGCTGGTAAAGGTGTACCATGTCTTGCGGCAGTTCATCAAGATGCAACTGGCAGGGCGCTAGATGTTGCGCTTGCATATGCAGCAGGAATCGGCGGATCGAGGGCGGGCGTCCTCCTAACAACATTCAAGCAGGAAACTGAAACAGACTTATTCGGTGAGCAGGCTGTCCTATGCGGTGGAGTAACCGCATTGATGAAGGCAGGATTCGAAACATTGGTTGAGGCTGGATACGATCCTGAAAATGCATATTTTGAGTGTATTCATGAGATGAAGCTAATCGTCGATCTAATTTACGAGGGCGGATTCTCCTATATGAGATATTCAATTTCCGACACGGCAGAATACGGCGATTATGAAGTTGGCAGCCGTATCATCACTGAAGAAACTAAAAAGGAAATGAAGAAAGTCCTAAAAGAAATTCAAGACGGAACTTTTGCACGTAACTGGATTACAGAAAATAAAATGGGTCGTGCGCATTTCGGAGCGACAAGACGCATTGAGGCTGGTCACGAGCTAGAAAGAGTTGGTAAAGAACTCCGCAAAATGTACTCATGGAGCGATGGCAAGTAAATTTCTAAGTAAAATTCATCATATCCCCATATCCATTAATGGATATGGGGATATTTTTGTTGCACGATTTCATGCAACATTAGGCGAAATTCCTTATTTTTATGGGGGAGGTATATTCGAAAGGAGTTATATGATGGAGTTCTTTGTAGCTAAAAATACTTTGAGCGTTCAGGGCGGGAATTGCCTTAACATCGCACAGGGAATGCATGGGCATATCGTGGCTGAATTTACATTCGATAGCGAGTTGCCGGCTGGTGAGCTAATTCTTGAAACAATGATAGAGAACGATCGGGATAGAATCTTGCTAGATGTGATGAGCGATAGAAAGACGGCAATTTGGATCGTGACGAGAAAGACTTCTTTTAAAAGCGGTGAAATGCAGTTGCAGCTTGTGCTGGAGGACGGCAACGAAGAAGATGTAATCGTGTGGAAGTCGTCAATTGCAACTATTACAGTTAATAGCAGCATCAATTCGGATATGCAATTCGATGATTTGCTGCCGAGCGAATTCCAGCAATGGGAGAGTAGAATGGCATCGGTATATGATGGAACGCAATCGGCATTAGTGCAAATGGGGGAATTAGCAGATGCGGCTGCTGATAGTGCAGATGCGGCGGCAGCCTATGCATTGCAACCGAGTCAACCGGTAGAATGGGAAGAAGTTGAGCTAATGGGAGCGGCAGAATCCGTGCCATCTAGCAAGCTGAAAATTGCTAAGGTGGGCAAGCTAGTTAGCATAAATGGTGCGATAATACCGCATACTGCGGGATTCTCAATCCTTGCGATTTTACCCGTAGAATACCATCCATACACTAATGTGAATTTTGTCGGTTCGGGTTCGAATTTTATACAGGGCATTAGAGTTTCCGTAGGGGGTATGTTGCAGTCGATCGGCACGATTATTGGCGAGCATAGTGGGGATTCGCCAATGGATATAAATATATCATATCTAGCGAAGTAGAAAGCAAAATTAGCCGCCCAATACGACCAATCTGCTCACTTCATGTGTTGGATTGGTTGTATTTTTTCATGCCGAATATACATTCCCACTAAATAGTGAACATTTCCTAGCTGGGATATAAGTAATTATTATAAATTTCGGGAAAAACTCTTGACAACGGAAAAACAATAGGATATAATCTTAACTGTAAAGCAAGCAGGCTTTACACACGAACAGTTTTGCGTTAGGGGGATCTAATGGGCAAGGATTTAACCATCTCAATTTTACTAGATATATATGGTAGTATGCTGACGGACAAGCAAAGGAATGTCGTCGAGCTATATTATAATGAGGATTTATCACTTGCGGAAATTTCCGAACATGAGGGAATTACAAGGCAGGGAGTACGTGACAGTATAAAACGTGGCGAATCGCTCATGAAATCAATGGACGAAAAACTGAATTTATTAGATAAGTCTTTTAATCTGCTAGAGTATTTAAAGGAGATTAAAAAACTAGCGGGTAAGATACAAGAAGAAAATAATACCTATAATTATTCGAGGGAAATTTCACAACGAGTTGATGAGATAATAGAACTTACGCAAAAGGCGAAAGATATTATATAATATCTATTTGCACAGGAAGAACTTTATAGTTGAAAGGAAGATATATGTGGCGTTTGAGGGTCTATCCGATAAGCTAGGTGGCGTTTTTAAACGCCTTAAAAATAGAGGAAAGCTAAGCGAAGCCGATGTAAAAGAGGCAATGCGTGAAGTGCGTCTTGCATTACTTGAGGCAGATGTTAGCTATAAGGTGGTAAAGGACTTCATCAGTACCGTTACGGATCGTGCTGTTGGCGCCGAAGTATTGGAGAGTTTAACTCCAGCTCAGCAGATTATCAAGATCGTTAATGAGGAACTTTGCGCTTTAATGGGTGGATCGGGCGAGAGGATCAAATTCCCGTCTAAACCGCCGTGCATTATAATGATGTGCGGATTGCAGGGTGCAGGTAAGACTACTCATGCAGCTAAAATAGCAAAGATGCTAAAAAAACAAGGGAAGCGCCCTTTGCTTGTTGCGTGTGACGTATATCGCCCAGCCGCAATTGATCAGCTGAAAGTTGTCGGTGAGCAGGCAGATGTCAGAGTGTTTGAAATGGGGCAGATTGATCCCGTTAAAATAGCGAAAAAAGCAATATCCCATGCTAAGGATTATGGAAATGATGTTGTTATCATAGATACCGCCGGTCGACTCCATATTGATGATGAATTAATGGGAGAATTAAAGAGCATAAAAAAAGAAGTTAATCCGCATGAGATTCTGCTAGTCGTCGATTCAATGACGGGGCAGGATGCTGTGAATACCGCCAAAGAGTTTAACGATAGATTAA
>CALLQQ010000109.1 GCA_938014915.1 uncultured Clostridia bacterium | reverse complement strand
AGCGCCACATGATTCCTCGCCCTCGAACAGAACTGTGTCTGCTGCCGAAACGGTAATTGCCATTGTAGCGAACATTGCAACTGCAACTAAGCTTGATAATACTCTTTTTAGCATTTTGTTTTTCCTCCTATATTTGTAATATAATTTAGGTTAAGTTAAGTTAATCCCGTGATAGCGACAATTACTTACTTAACACAGTACTTATATTATAGGATATTTATCAAAATTAAGCAACCGTGAATTCTAACATAAAATATGCGTTCGTTATGTGCAATTTGCTATAATCTAGACAGAAACTTGTCATATGCTATACGCATTTCTTCCGCCGTCTGCTCGGGAGCGGTAGTATTGCAATGCGCCCATACGCCCGTTTCGCTAGATGCGTTGAACTTCTGCTTGTCCTTACTGCGCATTGGCGGATAGAATGCAATATGGAAGTGGCAGCAATTATCTATGCAATTACTTTCATCATCAATAATATTTACGGGAGCATTGTGCATACACATCATATAAGGGAATTTGTAGTCAAAAAGGCTATCGAACATGCCCGTTGCATATTTAAGTGTCTGCGCTAGTGATGTTCTCTCGTCCTCATTAAACTGCGTGATGTTAGTTTTATGCGAATTGGACATTATATATATTCCGTATGGATATTCAGAAAAGAACGGTATAAATACGGTGAAATGCTCATTAGAAAAGATAATCCGCTTGCCACTTTCCTGCTCATTTTCAAGCAAATCGCAAAAAAGACAACGTGAATTCTCTTTATAATATTCTTTTAGCGCATCAAGCTCAAGTTCAATTTTCTTAGGAATGACGGAGTAGCCGTATATTTGTCCGTGCGGATGCGGCATTGTCACACCGACGACTTCGCCACGGTTCTCAAATATGAATACATACTTGATTTTTTCATCGGCGCTCATCTCCTCATAACGATTACACCATAAATCAACAAGTTTGCTTATATGTTCGGTCGATAATCCTGGCAATGTTGCCGTATGGTTCGATGAATATAGTATAACCTCGCATTTCCCATATGCATCTTTAACTTTGAAAAAGTCGGTCGCAACATCGTCGGGGGGTGGTGGATTTTGCGATAATGCTGGGAAATCATTCTCGTACATCATTACATCGTATTCATCGGGGATATTGTCGGAGCCCGGGCAAAAGGGGCACCAATCCTCCGGCATTTGTGGGCGATCCTGTCTATTTGATGCGATTATGACCCAATCCTTTATAAGCGGGTTCCATCTTAATTCTGCCATTACATTTCCTCCAAAAAAATAATACTAATATCATTATACATTATATAAGTATCTAAATCTAGTTCTTCATTCGACATTTATTTTATAAAGTGTTGTTTTTTTTGTCGTTTTGTGTTACGATATGGTTAAGTTTTGCTGGAGGTACTAATTTATGCCTTATAATTTCATCATAATTTTGTTCGGTATTCTGCTAGGTACCGTTGCAGTATTAGTTACTGCGAGGTTAATTCATCGTGGTATTAAGCGCTTCATTCGTCGCACGGGGCTTGATTTGATGGCACGTGCCCTAAATGAACCTGCCGATATGACGACACCACGCACATTGCAAAATCTCACTAACACATATTCGCAACTTATTGCACGTGACTTCCCCGAATTTGATGTTAGGCAATTTCTATCACGGGCAGAAAATTTGCTTGTGCATATTCTCAATTCCATTGAATCGGGTGAGGGCATTGGGCACAGTGAACATAAAGATGTATCGAGCAATTTAGTTAATAAGGTAGATAATCTTATCGAAGATATAAGGTCCAAGGGGGAGAAATGGCATTACGACGATATATATGTTCACGGTAGTGCCATTGCTGATTATGGTTATAGTATGGGCAAGAGAACGATAAAGGTTGAAATTGCCCTACAATATAAATTCAGCAATACGAGTAATGATGAAGGTAGTAGGAATGGCACGCTGGCTCAATATAAGTATTCCTTAGATGCCATCTACATTCAAGATGCCGATAAGCTCGGCGATAAAACTTTTAAGGGGCACAATTGCCCGAACTGCGGTGCGCCAGTTAAGAGTGTTGGTGAGGGCAATTACTGCCAATATTGCGGTTCCGGCTTGATGGAAGTCAATGTCCGTATTTGGACTTTTGATAATTTTACAAGGTGTTAATTAGCTTTAGTTGATTAGCAATGCAAAATCTAAAAATGAAGAAAGAGGGTAATACAATGGGATTAATTAGGGCAGCTGCCGCATCGGTCGGCGGGAATTTGGCAGATCAATGGCTGGAGACCATTGAACCACGTCAAGTGGACAATCGAATTTTAGCTACTTATGGTGTGCAAGTTAGGAAGAATGATTCACGTAACAGGAATAGAAAGGGCACTTCCGATGTAATTTCCAACGGTTCTATAATTCATGTACCTGAAAATACATTCATGTTGCTTGTCGATGGTGGGAAGATTATTTCCGCTACCGATACACCAGGATATTACCAAGTTGACAACTCCCGTGCGCCGTCGCTATTTTTCAAGTCAGCCGATGGAACGAGCGTCAGCGGTTATGAAAATACGGGACGCGGCGGCATCGAAAGACCGGGCGGACTTGTAAATACTATCACCGACAGCTGGGAGAGGTTCAAGCATGGTGGCGGTACACCGGTTAAACAATCCGTAATATACATTAACAAGATGGAGATACCGAGCCTGCGTTTCGGCACTAGGAATCCCGTTTCCTATACTGATAGGACACTTGTGCCGGGTCGTATTGTTCCATGTAAAGTTACGTCGCACGGTACATATTCGATTAAAATTGAGAATCCATTACTATTCTATGCTGAAGTCGTGCCAAAATCCGAAATAGCAAACAAAGATTTAACAAGCGACGATTTAGGCGAACAATATGTAAATGAATTCCTGATGGCATATACAACTGCTTTGTCAAGTCTATCCTTGCAAAACATTACAGTTACCGATATACCTATCGAAACGATGCGCCTAGGGCAGGAAATGGCGAAAGTCCTAGATGATGAATGGCTCATGAAGCGTGGTTTTGCAATTCATAGCGTTGGAATTGCTGGTATATCGTTTGACGAAAAGACCGACAAACTACTTGAGCAATATGGAAGCGACTCGATACTTTTCGATCCGAATGCAAGAGCGGCACGTATGACTGCTGGACTTGCAGAAGGATTGCAATCCGCTGGTAGCAATGAGGGCGGCGCAATGCTAGGATTCGCCGGTATGTCGATGGGGATGAACGCAGCATCGGCAATGGGTGCAATGCCAAATCAGCAAGCACCACAGCAGCCCGCTCCACAAGCGCCTCAACCACCACAGCAACCACAGCCACCGCAGCCACCACAACAAGCTCAACAAGGCGCTGCAATATCATGGCATTGTTCTTCATGCGGTGAGGGAATGCCATCGAATGCCGCATTCTGCTCAAATTGCGGAACGAAAGCGCCGAGCAATAACTGGACTTGCAGTTGCGGAAATGTGACGGACTCACCATTCTGCGCTAAATGCGGCTCTAAGAAGCCGGAGGAAAGCGCTCCAGCAACATATAAGTGCAATAAATGCGACTGGGTGCCCGACGATCCGCAGAATCCGCCAGCTTTCTGCCCGAATTGCGGAGATCGCTTTGACGATGAGGATAAAGAGTAGAAACATCTTGCCAAGAAATATTTTGATATAAGGAGTGCGTATGAGTTCTGTTAAAAAGTATAAATGTCTGAATTGCGGGGCGGGACTAGAATTCAGCCCTACAAATCAAAACTGGAAATGCCATTACTGTTTTAGCGATTTTAGTATACAGGAAGTTGAGGAGGCATATAATGAGGGCGAATTGCCTGACGAAGATGCTCCCGAACTTGATTCCTACTCATGTAATAGTTGCGGCGCAGAATTAATTGCCGATGATACAATTTCTGCAACATTCTGCTTGTATTGCAAAAACCCCACGATTATAAAGAATCGTTTCTCCGGTAGATTTAAGCCGCAACTTGTTATACCATTCAATTTAACAAAAGATGACGCACAAAAAATCTACACTAAATGGATTAAACGGCGCATATTTGCACCGAAAAAGTTTAAGTCGAAAGAAGAGATTGATAAAGTTACCGGTGTTTATGTCCCCTACTGGCTATTCGATTGCGATATAGATGGACAAATCGAAGGTGTCGGTACTAAGGTTCGCACTTGGACGTCGGGTGATATTATCTACACTGAAACAAGATATTATAATGTTGAGCGTGAAGGAAATTGCAGTTACAACCTCCTGCCCGTTGATGGGTCGAAGAAGCTTGACGATAGCATTATGGAAAAGGTTGAGCCTTTTGATTATAGCAAGATGGTGAAATTCAGCCTGCCGTATATGTCGGGCTTCATGGCGGAAAAATATGATGTCGATTCCGATGAAGCATCAGCATCAATGAAAAAAAGAGTGCAAGAATTCTATGAGAATAGGTTGAAAGGCACAGTTAAGGGGTATAGATCATTTAAAGTAAAATCACGCAATATTAATTTTAATGAGATAGATGAACAATATGCAATGTTGCCCATCTATTTGCTAGTCAACAAGCATAAAGGTAAGGACCATGTCTTTGTTTTGAATGGGCAAACCGGCAAAGTTGTCGGCGATACTCCAATCGACCGTTTAAGGCAATTCCTATTTTTCGGGGCCTTTACATTAGGAACATTTCTGATTACATTGTTTGGGGGTGCTTTAATTGTCTAAGAAGATTACCGCACTTCTATTAACTTCAATGCTTTTTGTTTGCACTGCATTCTTACCCGTATTTGGCGAATATACTGATAATGTTATTGATAATGATGGCATTATCGGCGGCGATATTGATGCATTGCAAGATCGTATCGACGATGTCTATTATGACTATGATTTAGATGTTGTTATCGTCGCTACCGATGATGTAGGTGGTAAAACGTCGCGGGATTTTGCCGATGATTATTATGATTATAATGACTATGGTGTCGGCGACGATAAATCGGGATTGCTATTATTAATTGATCTCGATAACCGTAATTTATGGATCTCCACTACTGGGGATGCAATTGACATTTTCACCGACGCTAGGATAGATTCAATGCTAGATGATATTGTTCCCTATGCTGGCGATGGTAACTATTATGGCGCCTGTGAATCTTTTATAGACAATGTTAACCAATATGCTAAATTAGGCGTTCCTGATGGGCAATATCGGCAAGATGAATATGGGAATATTACATATTATAAACCAACATATTTACAACGTCTAAAGGCACAAAGCACTAATCCGATAACGTATATTTTGCCCGTCGTAATTGGGCTCATTGCTGTAATGATTGCAAGCTTTAATCAAAAGGGCAAGGTTACGGTAACAGGCACAACATATGAAGGAAAGAATTCTTTTAAACTACGTAGACAACATGATATTTTCATGAGAAAGGCCGTCACAACTGCAAGGAGGCCTAAACCTTCTTCCAGTAGCAGTGGAGGCGGAAGTAGCACGCATACAAGTAGTAGTGGTACATCGCACGGTGGCGGTGGACGCAGTTTTTAAGTTGCTTATTGCAACCGCAAATTAAATACCGCAGTCATAATTATGACTGCGGTATTTTTTAATCAAAGCTCTTTGCATTGCCAAAGAAGATTAGTTTTGAAAATGGATTATATTCTATATCTGCAACATCTTTTGCCTGCACAAAATACTCTGTTTGATAGTAAAGTGGTATGAACATCGCTTCATCTATTATAATTTTCTCTACATTTTTATAGGCATCGGCGCTGGTTTTAATATCGTCCTCTTTAGTGGCACTTTTTAAGATTGAGTCAATCTTGCTGCTTTTTTGACCGTATTTATTGAAAATATCGGTAGTTGTGAATTTAGATAAGAATGCTTCCGGACTGTTATAATCCCCCGTTAAAGAAACTAACGCCATATCATAATCCCCTGATATTAGCGACCTCTGATATGAAATATCGTCCAGCTCCTCGATAGTGCAGAAGAAATTCAAGTTCTTCTGCCATTGTTGCGCTATATATGAGAAGTAATCAATATGGGATAGTGACTTCGGCAAAATTACCCTGAATGACTCTAAGTCTTTTACTTTGACTTTTGCATATAATTCCTTCGCCTTTTTATATGAAAAGTCGGGAACTACGCTATCCTGCGTATAATCTCGGAATCCCATATCAAGTATCGTCACATTCGGCGGCACAATTCCATAAGCCGCAGTAAATCCACCTTCCAGAGCGGGAGTAAAAGCAGTTCTATCCGTGCATAGAGATAGGGCATTCCTTAAATTCTTGTTTGCCATTACTTTATTATCTGAATTGAAAATTAATCCCCATGTTGTATTTTCGTATCCTTTAACATTATGCCCTGATGAAGACAATTTATCGACGTCTTGGCCAGTAGAAATTACGCTATTGGTTTGTTTGTCGCTAAACCGCTCAACATAGGTATCTACTTCCTTTGTGATGAAGAAATTGAGCCCGAGTGGATATACGGGGATTCTATTTGCATATTCATAGTTGCGCCTTAACACTAAGTGATTGTTCGTATTGCTCCATCTATCATAATTCCATGCCGTTAAATAGAATGCACCGTTCGACGGTGTCGATCTAGCCTCCAGCCCGTATTTTCCGCTCGTATCATAGAAATATTCTTCATTACACGGCATCGCGGGTGCAGTAACTAATTGATTAAGAAACATTGTATTGGGGTAGTCAAGTTCTATTATAAGCTTATAATCGCCGTCAGCATATACGCCTACTTCGTCCCTGCTGATTTTCCCATCGTGAATGTCCTTGGAATTCTTAATGCAATAGAATTTGCTTGCTAGGGGGGCATTCGTTGTTGGATCGAACAACCGCTTAAATGCGAACACAAAATCATGAGCGGTGACGGGTGCTTCAAATTCGTTCTTATCGATCCATAATGCATCTTCACGTAAGGTAAATTCATATTTTAATCCATCGTCGGAAACATTATAGTTTATCGCCATCCCCTCAGTTAACTTTCCATCATCTTTTACTCTGAGCAGTCCCTCAAAGACATTTTCTATAATGAGCAAAGATTCGTAATCGCTGGCGGATTGGGGGTCAAGATTCTGCGGATTATTAGGTATATCGTATTTAAAAATCACACCTGAGCCATCCTTAGATGAGCATGATGTGAGTGGTATTAGTAGCAGTATTGCCATTAGTAGGATTGGTACTCGCCTTAATTTCATTCGTTTCACCATCGCATATTATATTAATATGATTTTAACATAGATAGCGGCTTTTTTCAACCTATAATTCTATTTCTACGGCATTTCTACTAGAAATACTTGCGGCGCAGTCCAGTATCCTTTGGTTCTTACTACCACGGAATTTTAGGAGGAGATCTTTTTGCTCCTCCTCGAATCGCCCATCGATTAAAATATCAGTCACATTTAGCAAGTCCATATAGGACGGCTCACTTGCGGATTCTTCTAACAGATCCTCAAAGGTGTATCCCGTATACGTGATAATGCTCTTACCTTTTGCTTTTAGCCTACCGCCCAAATCCGCCAATTCGCCCGCATAGCAAAACGGCTCCCCTCCCGAAAAGGTCACTCCCGTCAGTAGCGGATTCGCCATAATGCTCTTATATAAATCGTCCGTATCCGATATATACCCGCCATCGAATGAATGGGTATGCGCATTATGGCAGCCTTTACATAAATGTGGGCAACCCTGCACAAATATCGTATACCGTATCCCCGGTCCATCAACTATCGATTCTTCAACTACTCCTGCTAGCTTGATTTTCATTGCTTCCTCCATTCACAATAGCTTGTAACTTCCATAAATAAAGCCCCGCCGCATAGCGACAAGGCTTTAAATAGTAAGCATCCGTTATGGCTTATATTTTCGCCGTTTATACACCGTGCTTCACTCTGTCGTTTTCTTCCGCTCTCTTAGCGTTATTGAATCGGTCAACCGTTCCAACTAAATATCCCGTTATCCTCCTAATGCGGTCGAATCCAATTTGGTTAGATCCTTCCTCACGTCCGCATTGTGGGCAGTGATCGCCGATGATGCCCGTATATCCGCAAACTGGATCACGGTCAACAGGGTGGTTAATCGATCCATAACCGATACCCGATTCTTTCATATGACGGACTACCGCCTCGAATGCTTCAAGGTTGTTGATTGGATCGCCATCAAGTTCGACATAACTAATATGCCCTGCATTCGTTAGTTCATGGTACGGTGCTTCAATATTTATCTTTTCAAATGCGCTAATAGGATAGTATACGGGAACATGGAACGAATTGGTGTAATATTCCCTATCGGTTACGCCCTTAATTTCGCCATACTTTTTCTTATCCATACGGACAAATCTACCGGATAGCCCCTCCGCTGGAGTCGCCATTAATGTGAAGTTCATGCCCGTTTCGGCAGATTTATCGTCCATTCTCTTACGCATATGTGATACTATCTTTAAGCCAAGTTCCCTTGCCTTTTCGCTCTCGCCATGGTGTTCACCAATTAATGCTACAAGCGTTTCAGCAAGTCCAATGAATCCCAGTGTTAGCGTGCCATGTTTGAGGATTTCACCAACAGTATCATCGGGACCTAGCTTTTCCGAATCGATCCAAATGCCCTGCCCCATTAAGAATGGGAAGTTACGCACCTTTTTAGCTGCTTGAATCTTAAATCTATACTCTAACTGCTCGATAATAATATCAATATTTTCATCAAGCATAGCAAAGAATTTATCTACATCGTGGTTCGCCTTAATGCCAAGCCGTGGTAGATTAATTGACGTAAAGCTAAGGTTCCCCCTGCCGGTGACAATTTCCCTGCTTTTATCGTAGATATTCCCGATTACCCTAGTGCGGCATCCCATATATGCAACTTCACTATCAATATCGCCCTCTTTGTAATATTGTAGGTTGAACGGCGCATCAATGAAAGAGAAGTTCGGAAAAAGTCTTTTGGCGGAAACACGGCAAGCAAGCTTAAATAAATCATAGTTAGGGTCGGTCTTATTGTAGTTTATTCCTTCCTTAACCTTGAAAATATGAATTGGGAAGATAGGAGTTTCGCCATTTCCAAGTCCCGCCTCGGTCGCAAGCAAGACGTTTTCAATAACCATTCTTCCCTCAACCGATGTATCTAGCCCGTAATTTATTGAGCTGAATGGCGTTTGCGCACCTGCACGTGAATTCATAGTATTCAAGTTATGCACCAGCGCCTCCATCGCCTGATATGTCGCGCGATTTGTTTCTTTATACGATGTCTTTTTTGCGAATCTTTGTATCTTAAGCGCATTCCTTTCATCGGTATAATTCTTCAACTTCTCTAATTCAATTGCGTGATACTGGTTATCGTCACCTAAACTAGGGATTAGTCCACTCGATGAAAAAATCTCATCGCTAATCTCTTTAGCAACTTTATCGCCGTTTTCAACATCGGCAATTAACTCAAGTCCCCTAGCAATATTCATATTATATCTTCTCATATATGTCTTTTTCACACCGTCAGCCATAGCATATTCAAAATTCGGTATACTCTGCCCACCATGCTGGTCGTTTTGATTTGATTGGATCGCAATGCAAGCAAGCGCCGAATAGCTGGATATGTCATTAGGCTCACGCAAAAATCCGTGCCCAGTAGAAAATCCATTTTTAAGCAGTCTTTTTATATCAATTTGACAACAAGTCGTCGTTAATGTGAGGAAATCCAAGTCATGTATATGAATATCGCCATTATCGTGAGCCTTTGCGTGTTTTGGATCAAGCACATACATTTCATAGAATTGCTTTGCCCCTTCGGAACCGTACTTTAGCATAGTTCCCATAGCAGTATCACCATCAAGGTTGGCATTTTCACGCTTAATGTCGCTGTCCTTTGCCTCCTTGAATGTCAAGTCCTCATATACTTTCATTAATCTTGTGTCCATTTCACGCACTCTTGTGCGTTCAGCACGGTAAATGATATAGGCTTTTGCCGTTTTCGCATGCCCTTTTTCTACTAGGATTTTTTCAACTGCATCTTGTACTTCCTCAACGGTGGGAATCTCCTTAGTAGAATTTTCATCGACGTATTTACATACATCTTCCGCAATCTCCATTGCTTCATCGTAATTATTGCCGCCGACTGCCTGAGCCGCTTTATATACGGCATTTGCAATTTTCTCAATATTGAATGGGGCATGGCGCCCATCTCGCTTAATAATTTTTGTAATCATTGTCATTCCTCCATTATATAAGAAAACACTATATATTGTGTTCCGATGCGTATGAATACTATTATATAGTGTTTGCACTAGAATGTCAATACAATTTATAGCACATATTTTTGCATATTTTTTGTACATTATGTCGAATTTCCACATGCATAAATGGGCAGATTTGTCAAGGGGTTTATAGTAAAAATGAGCACTCTATATATAGAGTGCTCATTTTTTAATCTAATGAACTTTAGCGCTTTTGACAGCCCTATTCGAATTTGAACCACTTGAAATCAAAATTACATCCTGGTAGGAATGTGAATTTCACCGTTTGGTTCCCATCGATGCCGCTTATGCTGAATTCCTTCTCCTCGTAATTGTCGGAATGTGAAAATTCAGCAATATGATTAATTTCACCACTATCTTCACTCGTAAATCTTATGTGGATAGTGTCTTTCTCGTTGCGTGTTTTGCCGCAAATTGTAATTTTTGTGACGCCTTTATCAAAATTCATATCGTCGAATTCCAGATAAACATTATTTAAAGTGGATACTTCTTGTTTAAATGCCTCATAG
>CALLQQ010000108.1 GCA_938014915.1 uncultured Clostridia bacterium | reverse complement strand
AAAAGACAGGTAATATCCGATAAATATTTAGAGCAAATTGTGCCATTACTCAGCAGAGCAGGCTTTATTCGCAGTGTTCGTGGTGCTCAGGGTGGCTATATGCTTATTCATAAGCCTGAAGATATTAATCTTGGCGATGTTCTAAAAGCACTTGAGGGAACACTTGCCCCCCTTGATTGTGTCGATCCCGAATCGGAATGTAAATGCGACAGGGTAGAAGAATGCGTCACGACAGAAGTATGGAAGAAAATATATGTTGCTGTGTCGGCTGTTGTTGATTCGATTACATTCGCAGATTTAGTGAATGAGTATAAGAAAAAGACGGGGCAATTCGATTACTATCTATAAAATTGCAATTAAAATAACTGCATATTCGGTATTTTAATACCGAATATGCAGTTTGTATTTTCGCCATTACTTTGGTGTGTTTTGTAATGCAATACGGTCAAAATCATCTAGATTATAAGACGTAGCTTTCTTTTTTTCTTTTTTCTTTGTCTTTTTCTTAAAGGATTCTTTTTCCTCCATAGCTTGATTCGGGGTTGTGATGCCCTTTTTACTCCAACTTTCAATGATAGTATTTATGTATGCAAATGAGCATTTCCCCGTGTTTTCAACCGCCCGTTGAAATGCAATATCGACCATATCAATAGACATCCCCAATTCGCCCATCCATCTAAATGCGAATTCCTTTTCCTTTGGAATGAGAGCACGTTCAATGCCGAATTTGTGCTTAATTTGCTTTTCATAGCTAAATCGCTGCTTCAATTCGACGATGGCTTCCTCCGCCTGAGCATGAGTGGTGATGCCCCTATCCGCCCAATTTGCGGCAATTGTTTCAATATAGCGAACATTGCACCTATCTATGGATTGGCAGTATTCTATAATAATCAATATTACATCGACAGAAAGACCAATATAATCATGCATCGAAATTAGCGAACGTTGTTCAGTATGATTTAGCGGGCGTTTGAACCTTTGCTCAGCGGACTGGAATAGATATGCAATTTCTGCACTTTCGTTAATGCGGCTTGCGATTTCGCCGGCGCTTAACCGATTTGATTTGCCCGGTTTAATCTCCTTGACCTTACTCATAACAACGTGAACGCCATCTTCTTCCGACCTATCTTTATTATCGGCGCTATTTGAAATTACTGCTTGCGTTACTTCGGCCTTTTTCTTAGTGGGTGAAGCATCTTTTGCGGAAGCTTCCTGTGCGGGAGCAATGTTCCCCGCATTAACTTTGATCAGTCCCGCTTGTTCCCAAAAAAGTAGCGAATCGCCAACATCATCGGACGAAAGCTTTAGTGCGGACTTGATATTATCGCAGCTTAAATCCTCCCCCGAATGCCTGAGCAGATAAAGCAATACCTTCAAGCTTGCGCTGCCGGCAAGAAGAATATATTCATCAACAACGTTTGACGGGACGGCAAAGACACTTTTCCAAGCGCCTAAATTAATATTATAATTCATCAATGAACCCTCACTTAATC
>CALLQQ010000107.1 GCA_938014915.1 uncultured Clostridia bacterium | reverse complement strand
AGTGACCATGCAGGGTATGACTTAAAAGTGCAAGTTATGGCACACCTTGATGAAAAGGGCGTGAAATACCATGATTTCGGCTGTTATGACGGGGAGCCGATTGACTATCCTGTTGTAGCAAGGGATGCTTGCGAAAAGGTGGTAAAAGGCGAATTTGAATTTGCTATTTTAATTTGCGGCACGGGAATAGGAATTTCCATGGCGGCAAATAAAGTTAGTGGAATTCGTGCGGCAGTCTGCTCAGATTACTTTACCGCAAAATATACACGTCTACACAATGATGCAAATGTACTTTGCATGGGTGGTCGTGTCATCGGTGCCGGTGTAGCATCGGAAATTGTAGATGTCTTTTTGAACACGGAGTTTGAGGGTGGAAGACACCAAAGACGTGTATCATTAATAATGGATATAGAAAAGGAGTAAACCGATATGGGTTATATTCAAATTTTAGACCATCCGCTTATTCAGCATAAAATTTCGCTGTTAAGGGATAAAAATACCGGCACTAAAGAATTCAAGGAATTAGTTAGCGAGATAGCAATGTTAATGTGCTATGAGGCAACACGCAACCTCCCTCTAAAGGAGATTGAAGTACAGACACCGATTTCAGTTGCTAAGACGAATGTAATTTCAGGTAGGAAGCTAGCATTCGTGCCGATTTTGCGAGCAGGACTTGGCATGGTGGAAGGTGTAATGGAGCTTGTCCCAGCGGCTAAAGTTGGGCATATCGGCTTATATCGTGATCCCGTTACGCATAAGGCGGTAGAATACTATTGCAAATTACCGAGCGATATTGAGGAGAGAGATGTAATTGTTGTCGATCCAATGCTAGCAACGGGTACATCGGCGATTGATGCCATTCATACAATAAAAAGACATGGTGTAACACAGATAAAATTCATGTGTATTATAGCAGCGCCGGAGGGGATTAAGGCACTGCAAGATGCCCACCCCGACATAGCAATATATTGCGGAGTGTGCGATGAGAAATTGAACGATCAATTATATATCGTTCCCGGTCTTGGCGATGCGGGCGACCGTATTTTCGGCACAAAATAGATTAATAGGCAAATAAGAAATCCACCCAAAACTGGGTGGATTTTTATAAATTCAGATATGTATTAACATGATGAATTCATTGCCTGCGCCATATAGCGAATTCAATTTCAGTTGCTGATATAAATCATGCCCCGAGAACCATCTATTCCTATCATCGGCAGAATGTTGGGCAAAAAGCAGAACATTCTTACCATCCGTTCGCCCCTTATCCGTTATAACCATGCTATGGCGGCGGCTAGTTGTAGATATATTCGTTAGTTGTACAACATCCCCCACATCGAGGAAGTCAAAGATTTCATCAAACATTGCAACCGCATAATATAGGGTAACTGCACGTGAGCGGCTTGCCCTCCTGTATCCGATGCCGTCAATGCCAGTTGTGAAATGGCGTGTGAATTCATTTGCACTAGTCCAGCTAGCTGAACGCTGCGACGGCGCTGAACCATAGTAGAACCATGATGATGGCGAATTGCGATCGCCGTGCTGCATTGAGATGCCGCCAGCATTCACAGCTTGCGAAACAAAGTTCGTGCAGTCGCCGCCCAATTCGGCGAACATATTGCTGCTGAATTTCGGATTGCCGGGATATGTAGCCCATTCTTTTGCGTATGTAGATACACTCTGCCGATTATATCTAGTTGTTATATTCTTATCGTATCCATATATTATTGCACTTAGGAATGCTGAATTCGCTCCACCGTCTAGGATAAAAGTGTATTCGCCACTTTTATCGGCGGCAAGCGATACAAATATAGAGCTATGGTATTGATAGCGGATAAAGTCGGTAATACTAACACCATCGTGGTAAATGCGTATATCCACATAAGCGCCGTAAATTGATAGGCAGAGGCATTGATCTTTTTTTAAGGTAACGACATATTTCCGCCCGACAACAGCGTTAATTTGATTCCCCCAAGTGGGTCTATTCACATAATCACCACCTTTTTAAATCTATATGCAAGTGGTGGGAATAATGTGCCATAATATCCTATATGGTGGGGAAATTAAAATTTGCTATCGTCCCTTTTTAACACGCTGACAATTTCACCGATATACGCACGGTGGAGATCACCGCTGGGATAGGCTTCTTCATAATTCATACCGACAAATCCCTCGGGCACAATATCGGTAATGTAGATTTTCCTACAGATGAATGCAAGTTCGGATTCGTCAAATATTATTCCATCATTATTGAAAATCGGGGTGAAGCCCGTCTCAGCAGTTTTATCTACATCACGCCCTGAATTCCTACCGCAGAAGGTGAGCTGATCACGGTATTCTTCTGGGAAAATGCTTGCAGTGAAGTAATCGCTATTTTCCATGAATTTATACGTGTGACGTGATGGACGGACAACGGCAGTGAATACGTCTTTACCCCACATTACACCGAGTGACCCCCATGAAACAGTCATCATATTGTAATTGTCTTTGTCGCCAGCGGCGAGCAGGAACCATCTGTCCCTGAATGTCCTAGATGGATTAATCCTTAGATTCGAAGAACTTACTTCTTTAAATTGCACTAAAATCATCCCTTCATAATTTATATTAAATAGTTCTATATACATATAGAATGATACCACGGTTTACTGAAGAAAACAACAAAATTTATGGTATAAATAGTTGAATTATAACGCATAGATGTTATAATTTCTATATAGAATAAAAATGGAAACCAATAAGGAGGAGCTATGAACAAATTACAACCACCACAAGTTAGTGGAACATTAAGAAGATTCATGTTGCAAGTGCCGGAAGTCATCTCCGAATGTAGCGGAATCCGCATTTTCGGGAAGCTTATTAAGTCGTTAGTATTCACGACGGATATTTGCATTATACGCAATGTCGATGCCGATGCTGTAATTGCAGTATATCCATTCACGCCGCAACCGGTAATTACTCAGGCGGTAATGACTGCCGCAGATATACCAGTATTCTGCGGTGTAGGCGGCGGCTTAACACAGGGTAAGCGAGTCGCAAATTTATCAATGCACGCAGAATTCCAAGGGGCGATTGGCGTTGTTGTTAATGCGCCAATATCGAACGATGCAATTTCAAGAGTAGCTAGAACAATCGATATACCAATTATAGTTACAGTTGTTTCGGAAGATGATGATATTGATGCTAGACTAGATGCAGGAGCTAGTATGTTCAACGTATCGGCAGCATCAAAGACTGCCGATGTCGTCGCTAAAATTAGGGAGAGATATCCCACTATCCCGATAATAGCAACGGGCGGACCGACCGATGAGAGTATCTTAAAAACGATACGTGCAGGTGCGAATGCGATTACATGGACGCCACCATCGAATGGTGAGGTGTTCAAGGATATTATGAATGCATACCGTGAGGGTAAGCCGCATCCATAATATAATATGCATTTATATTATCTTAGTTACAGAGTAAAAAGGAGAAATATATTATGAGAACAGGTAAAGTGAATGAAACGATTAAAACAATTTTAGAACGCAGGAGTATAAGGGAATTCAGTGCTGAGCAAATCCCGAATGAAGATTTAGATACGATTATAGAGGCGGGAATTTATGCGCCGAGTGCTAGGAATCTTCAACCGTGGCACATCACTGTGATTAGAAATAAAGGTTTGATTGAGGAAATTGAAGATGAAATTAGGGAATATATGCTAGCCTGCGACGATGAAGACTTAATTAACCGTGCAAAGGATTCATCACGTACAATATTCCATAGAGCGCCGACAATTATACTTGTGTCCGGTGACGAAAGCAATAGCTATATGAAAGGCGATTGCTCAAATGTTTTGCAAAACATTTCACTTGCGGCATGGTCGCTTGGCATCGGTAGTTGCTATATTGGTATGGGTAATATGCTATTTCAATCGGAAAGATCGGACGAGTTCACGGCGAAGTTAGAAATTCCGCAAGGGTATAAGTCCTATTGCTGGATTTCACTAGGCTATGCCGATGGCGAAGTGCCCTCAGCGCCCGAAAGAAAGAGCGGAGTTGTAACGTATATAGAATAATATGCAAATATCAATGTATAATTTAGTGAATATTTATGCAATAATACCTTGACTTTAACGTATAATGATGTA
>CALLQQ010000106.1 GCA_938014915.1 uncultured Clostridia bacterium | reverse complement strand
TTCTTATACACAGAGCTATTAATTTTTTTCATTAGCTCTATTGCATCTAAGTGGGGCATAATCGCATCGATTATTACCACATCGGGGGATTCGTTTTTGATTGCCTCAAATAGGATCATTCCGTCTTTTGGTCTGGTAACAACATAGAACCCCATAGTTTTTAAACTATTTGCGCAAATTACCCCATAATCTGCACTATCGTCACCGACCATGATTTTTACCTTGTTTGTCATGTCAAAATACCTCCGTTGTTATTTATTACAATCATATATTACCATATTATGGAATAAGATGCAATACTTTTTTACATTTTTATCAAAAACTTTTTCGGAGTGGCGTGTATATTCACTATTATAGCATTATGCCGCCTCATTTTCAATGTTTTGTGTGAAATTGTACATGTTTTCGCAAAATATACCGTACCCCTTTTCTGGATTGTTCACAAAGACGTGCGTAACTGCACCGACAATAGCGCCATTTTGTATTATCGGGCTGCCGCTCATCCCCTGAACAATGCCGCCAGTTTTCGCTAATAAAGCAGGGTCGACAACACGGATAACTAGGTTTTTTGTCGCATTTTTATCCCTGAATTGTATTCTCTCTATTTCGATATCATATTCTTTTGGTTGGTTGCCCTCAGTCGTTACAAGAATTTTTGCCGCACCGATTTCAACATCTTGTTTCATCACCATTGGCATTGGCTCGAATGATGTCGGTGCTGAATTCAATGTGCCGAATACCCCCGTTTCATTGTTAATTAGCAACTTCCCAATTGCGGTTTTCGACACGAAGCTGCCGATCAACTCGCCCGGCTCGCCCACCAATCCTTTTGTAGCGCCGCTGACATTCACCGCAACTACCTCGCCCGACATTAGTGGTAGAATCTCCCCCGTATCAACATCGCACACTGGATGCCCCAGACCGCCGAATGTGGAGTTCTTCGGGTCATAGTATGTTACAGTTCCAATACCAGCACTCGAATCCCTCACCCATATACCGACTTTATAACATTTATTCGAACTTGATAAAATCGGTTTTAAAAATACTGTTAATTTCTTGTCGTTCCTCTTTAATGATACTTCCACCTTGCCGCCTTGACTCTTTTCAATTATACTCGCAATATCGTCATTACTTTCAACTTCTTGTCCATCTATATCAAGAATTATATCCCCCACTTGGATTCCCGCTTCTCGTGCCGGACATAGATACCCATCTTCACTATCTACATCGGCAATTCCGATAACTACTACCCCTTCAGTAAGCATCTTAATGCCGAATGGGCTTCCGCCCGGAATAAGCATCGGTCTTTCGACGGTTTTGACGCTGACTTCTTTTATTGGGAATATGCCGAGCAATTTTAATTCTGTGGTATCCGATGGCTGAAGTGATTTCGATACCTGTCCTTTGACACTTTTGTGCATCTTTTTTTCCGCTATTATTTCAAAATGCCGATTCAAATGCAATGAGCTATCTTCAGTAACATAGTACTGATTTGGCAATGTCATATTATAATATACTACAACGCTAAATACTACCATCACCATAATAGATACAGCAGATGTAAGCGACATAACTATCTTTCTCATACGCTGTTTCCTCCATCAAATAAAACTTTTTTCTACTTTTGCTTTATTATTATTCGCTGCAATTATGATAATATAATAGGTAAATTGGTGAGGCTATATATTAGTAAAAACTCAAACAAACACTAAATATGTAATATTTAAAATGGCAAGGCTATTGCATATTATAATGAAAATATGATATTATATTATAATAAGATAAATTCTATAAAATCATTTTTTAAAAAAACCATCTTATTTATCTTAATCGTTTTAATCAATAATATTCTAACTAACTTTATCCAGGGAGGAATTCGTATCAAAATTTTAATTACTATTTTAAAAGTCTTACTGCTATTTTTTACTTCAATATGGGGACTAGCATTAAATTTGCTAGGTGCTTATGGGCTAATTGTATTTACTAAGGCGCCAGCACTCGGGGCCGCCCTCATAATCACAACAATTTTAGGTTACATAATACCTACGATACTTATCATGCTTAATAGAACAAAGCTTGCCCCAATCCTATCATGTGTTGCAAGCCTTGCTCTAATATTTATTGGCGCTGGGTTCTCAAATTTAGAATTGGTGAATTCCATAACTTTTTACAGGAATCATCTCCCGTCAATTGCCATCACTATATTAATCGTGCTAATTTCGCTTTTTTCAAATTTAAATGAAATCAAGGAATTTTTAAGAAAGCGAGAAGAGAAGGAAAATGAAGTCGCTCCGTCGATCTTTTCTAAGCTAAATTAGCTTATTCCTTCCACTTTAGCAGACCAAGTATTGACGATACAACCGGCACCGCTAATGTGCATATTGCTATATAAAGCAATGCCTGCATTGATGGAGGTTCAACCGCGAAAACCCTTTGCAATATTTGAACGCTGCATACTAACATTAATACAGATGCCGATACAAGTACTGCGAAAATTAATTTTATATTGTTAAGGTAGGGGACGTTTAATAACGTTCCTTTTTCATGTTTACATTCAAACACATGGAAGAATTGTGAGAATGCAAGAGTTAGGAATGCTGCCGTCCTCGCCATGTCGACACTCTCCGACAATCCCAATACGGTACTGAATGCCCCCAATGTCGCCAGTGCTATTAATATCCCCCTAATTACAATAGAAAATAACATTCCATTTGCAAATATGCCTTCATTAGGATGTCGTGGCGCTCGCCGCATTATGTCCTCGTCAGGCGGCTCAACCCCCAATGCTATTGCCGGGAGTCCATCGGTAACAAGATTAACAAGCAATATTTGAATAGGTACAAGCACAACGGGGAATCCCATTATCATACCTAGAAGCATTGTAAGCACTTCACCAGTATTCGACGATAACATATAGCGAATCGACTTCCTAATATTTTCGTATACTGTTCTACCCTGCTCAATTGCCTTAACTAATGTTGCAAAGTTATCATCAAGCAATATAATGTCCGATGCCTCTTTAGTTACATCTGTTCCCGTTATACCCATCGAAACGCCAATGCTCGCCTCTTTAACGGCGGGGGCATCATTAACACCGTCGCCCGTCATTGCGACAATTTCACCTATACGTTTGAACGCTTTTACGATTCGCAGCTTATCCGTCGGGCTAACTCTAGCAAACACCGCAATATTAGAAATTTTTGAATCAAGTTGCTCGTCAGTTAATTTCTCCAATTCGCTGCCCGTCATTACATCCATATCAGCGGTTAATATTCCAACTTGCTTTGCGATAGCGCAGGCAGTATTTTTATGATCACCCGTTATCATTACCGTCTTAACCTTTGCCCATTTACAAGTGCGAACGGCCTTTTTAACTTCCAACCTTGGCGGATCGACCATTCCTTGCAGTCCTAAGAAGATTAATCCCGTTTGGCTTTCGTTATGAGAGAATGCTCCGCTCATATCTTTATATGCAAGTGCCAGTACACGCAGAGCATCGCCCGTCATTTTCTCATTTGCCTGGAGAATGGCTCGCTTCCTAGTTGGCGACATTGGAACAACACCATCGTGTGTTAATACGAATCCACAATTCTCTATAACAGAATCTACCGCCCCTTTAACATAGCATTGCTCCGCACCATTACTTTTTTTCACAAGTACAGTCATTGAGCGCACCCTACTATCGAATGGTATTTCATCGATTCTATGGTATTCCTGCTCTAATGCCGCATTTGTAATGCCCGCCTTTGCCGCACTAACCAGTAATGCGACTTCAGTAGGATCGCCCCTAACAGTCCATTCGCCTTTAGATGTTTGTATGTTGCGATTCCTGCTCTTCACGGGACGATCCGATGATATATTGGCATTATTGCATAATGTGCCAGCCGTGAGTAACTTCGATAAAATTTCATTGCGAAGGACGCTAACTTCGGATTCGCCTTTTACGAATTTCCCCGCTATTTGATAGCCACTACCTGTAACTGAAATAAATTCATCACCTGCATAAATGCGTGTTACAGTCATGCGATTTTCCGTAAGTGTTCCCGTCTTATCGGAGCAAATTACCGTTGCATTCCCAAGTGTTTCGACGGAATGGAGCTTATGTATCAGTGCATGATGTTTGTATATTTTCCGCACTGCCAATGCCAGCGATATTGTTACCGTCGCTGGTAATCCTTCTGGAATTGCGGCAACGGCTAGTGATATGCCCATCATGAGCATATCCATCAGTCCGTGCCCCCTCAATGCGCCAATTGCCGCAACAATTATGCAAATTCCAATACAGGCGAATGCCAATGTCTTCCCCAATTGACCTAGCCTTTTTTGAAGTGGGGTGGGGCTAGGTTTGATTTGTGCAATCATTCCCGAAACTATCCCCATTTGCGTTGACATTGCAGTTGCTATTACTTTCGCCACTCCGTGACCTTTAGTAATGACTGCCCCCATATATATGAGTTCGGGCATATTGGGTTTGTTGTGCGAAATTGCACTTGTCGCCGCCACTTTTGATGCGGGCACGGCCTCGCCAGTTAGTATTGCTTCATCGGCGCTCAGCCCCATGCTGCTAATTAGGACAGCATCGGCAGGCACCCTATCCCCTGCTTCAATTTCAATAACATCACCAACGACAAGCTCACTAGCTGGAATTGACTGTAATCTGCCGTCACGATATACACGTGCCGATGGCGCCGTCATATCCTTTAAAGCTTGCAATGTCTTTTCGGTACGATATTCTTGCACGAATCCAAGCAGCGCATTGAGAAAAACGATCGACACTATCGTTATTGCGTCGTAGACCTCCCCCATTAGGGCGGATATTGCTGTTGCGATGAGGAGTATCATAATCATCAAATCACGGAATTGTCCGGCAAAGATGGACAGCGCTCCTGCTCGCTTTTTGTTGAGCAGTTCATTCTTGCCATTCCTATGCAGTAATTCCTGCGCCGCTTTAGTGCTAAGTCCGATATTCTTTGTAGGATCCACTTTTTCGGCGGTTATTTTATCTAAATCTACTACGCCGCTTAAACTTTCCTTACTTAAAGAGTCCTCCCTATGAGAATAACCCCTATCTAAAACATCAAAAATCTTCAATAAAAGTCCCCCACAATATTTCATTTTCCCTATACTATATTCAGTTAAAGGACAAAATATATTAGAATCACAATTTTTTATCAAAGATTTTTTCACGGCAAAATCGCCCCTACCCAATGTGCATTGGATAGGGGCGATTAGATATTCAGTTCATGCTATTCAAGTGCTAAAGTTAATGCATCTTTGCCTTTGCTTGCGTCTTGATGCGAAATTAGATATAGATAGTCGCCCTTTTGCCCGATGATAGCCTTCCCCGCAATGTTAATTTGCTCTGGATAGAATGCTAGTTGATTTTGCAACTTATCTAGTCGGTTGTCTAGGCACTCTTTATTTTCATCTACCTTGTCTGTTTTAGATTTAATGATAATCATCTCGTATAAATGCACGCTAATTGGCGATTGCCAGATGGTAACTTCCTCAACATTGTCCATTGATATTTCAAATTCGGCGCTTATACGCTCACTATCCGTAATTTCTTGGAATTGTGGCGGGAATTCGATACTATCCATCACTGCCGATGCAATGTCATCAACTGGAACATCTGCAACTTGCGCCGTTTTTGTGCATGATGTCGCAAAAATTAGTGTAGCAGCCATGAATGTTAAGACGATTTTCTTCATTTGAGCACTCCCCTAATGAAGTCCTTTACCTCCTCGCTGGATTCTTCATCCAACAATTTGTAGAATGTTTCTACGTCGATTGCAACATCGCTATTGAATACTTCTTCAGCTAGGGTATTGTATTCCTCCGGCACTGCGAAAAGTTTAGAGCCGAATTTCACCAAATAGTCCGGCAGTGCTTCCCGGTCAAATCTTTCCAGTTTTGAGGTAAGTTCTCTTACTTTATCATTAACGACTAGCCCTCTTACACTTTCTAGCTGATTCAATTCTGAATATAAGATATCGGAGTAGAGTAAATTGTCTAATTTATAAAAGTCCTCATCTCCATCATTATTTAAAAATTCATCAGTTTTTATTAGGTATAAATAATATAGTCCTTTATCAGCATTCGGGAATCTATCCTTGTCAGCCGCAAAGAATGAAGAATACCCTTTTTGCGTTAGGTAGCTGATAGTATTGATGTGATTCTCCGTTATATCGATGCTCCATGATGAAGATAATTTATCATCTTCATTAGTCACCGCTAATTTCCCAAGTATATTAACAGATGTATCTTTCTCGATTAGTTTTGCACC
>CALLQQ010000105.1 GCA_938014915.1 uncultured Clostridia bacterium | reverse complement strand
ACGTAAATGCCTTTTTCTTCTAAGAAGTGCAGCATTATCTCGGATCGGATTCCCTTAACGGAGAAATTCATTATATATGGAGAATGTCCTTCGAACATATTTAGCGAAATATCGTCGAGCTTTTGCAGCTGAGTTTCAGCATATGAAGATAATTCACTCACATGAGCATAGTTCTCATTAATATTCATACTGCCAATGCGGACCGCCTCACCGAAAGCAGCTATCAAAGGCACACTTTCTGTTCCGGGGCGTAAATCGCCCTCTTGCCCACCACCATGGAACATTGGCAGGATTCGCACACCTTTTTTGATATACAATGCTCCTATGCCTTTGACACCATGAATTTTATGTGCGCTCACACTGATTAAATCAGCGCATAGAGAAGATGCTTTAATCGGTATCTTGCAAAATGCTTGCACAGCATCGCAATGGGTGATTAGCGCTGGATAGCGGCGCTTCAATGAGCGGAAGATTTTATCAATCGGCTGAATAGAACCATTCTCATTATTGATTAGCATCGCACTAACTAGGATTGTTTTATTATCGACCGCATTGATTAATGCATCTTCATCAATAACACCATTGACAGTGCGTATCCTCACCACTTCATAACCGCATTCCTCAAGATGACTAATTGGAGAATGAACACTCGGATGTTCAATATCGGTAGTGACAATCTTGTTCCCACGTCTTTTATTTGCATTCACGGCGCCGAATATCGCAAGATTATTGCTTTCCGTCGCACCAGAGGTAAAGAAGATGCTGCTATAATCAGCACCAATTGCATTCCCAATTTGCCGCCTAGCTGCTAGAACTTCCCTCTGGGCATCTAGCCCCATTATGTGTAAAGATGAGGGATTACCGTATATCGTAGTAAGACATTTATTCAATGCAAAAACCACTTCATCACATGGCTTTGTAGTGGCGGCATTATCGAGATATACGGGCATAGATTAACATTCCTTTCTAACGAAAACTGCAACAATTGAATTGTAAGTATATTCAATTTTGCAGATAGTAAATATATCGTAATTATACTACATAAACATGAAAAAATCCACCCATGAGAGGAAGTTTTTAATGTGACAGTGGATAAACCACCTTATAATGGCAACAATAATTGCAAAATTGATATGTTGGAGGTAAAAACATGATTTTATCACGCAGAGCTATCGTCAGATTAATTACTTTTTCTGTTGCGATAATTGCTGTTCTAGGATTTAACGCATACGACAATAATCGTAAGGTGGACGAACTCACTCGCACGATTCATTATAGCTCTCAAAGAGCAATCGAGGATTTAGCAACGAGTGTAGACAATATCCAGACAACTTTGAGCAAGGGGATGTACGCATCTTCGCCAGAGATGATGTCCGACCTATCCGTTAAGCTATGGGCGGATTCCAATACGGCGAAAACGACTCTTTCACAATTGCCAATCGGCGAACTTAATCTTGAGAGTACCTATAAATTTCTATCGCAAGTTGGCGATTATTCACAGAGCCTAGCTAAAAAGGTAGCAGACGGCGATGAGCTTACCGATGAGGAGAAAGAAAATATTAAGAAGTTGCACGGCTTTTCCGAAAAGCTTAGCGAAGATATGTGGGAAATTCAATCCCAAATGCAGCAAGGTCTAATTTCATTTAACACTGCTAAAAGCTTAATGAATAATTCTAAAGAAAGCCAGCCAGATGTGAAAGACGGATTCAAAGGCTTTGAAGATCAATTTGAATCATACCCGACTTTAATATATGATGGTCCTTTCTCCGACCATATATTACAGAAGAAACCCGAATTAACTAAAGGTAAAGAAAATGTATCCCGTGAAAAAGCACTGGATAAAGCATTGAAAGCGACAGGTATGAAGC
>CALLQQ010000104.1 GCA_938014915.1 uncultured Clostridia bacterium | reverse complement strand
CTCGGCTAGTTTTTTATAGTTTTCCTCTAATTCTTTTATACCTGAAATCTTCCCATTGAATGACTCCAATGTAAATGACATTGTTATTATCAATGTTATCGCTGCTGCAATTGCAACTAGGCTAATTGTAGCACCTAGCGATATTTTCTTGTTCATGGTGTTCCCCTTCCACACAAAAGCCAATAGACTTTAGTTTTAACTTTTTATATATAATTATACAGTTAGATTTTGGCTAATTGGCCTTCTTGAAATAGTTCATTGGATTTTGCGTTTCTGTTCCTTTTCTTACTTCAAAATGTAGATGCGGACCTGTCGAATCTCCCGTACTGCCAACTTTAGCAATGACTTGTCCTTTTTTGACCATCTCGCCCTTGCTTACAAGGAGTGAGCTGCAATGTGCATATACAGTGCTTAAATCCCCACCATGATAAATTATAATATAATATCCGTACGAATTGCTCCAGCGTGACAACGTAACTTCGCCATCATTCGCCGCTACAATGTTAGCACCGTTGATTCCCGGGCCTGCAATATCCGTTCCCTTATGAAGATTCTGTCTTCCATATAAAGTTCTCCATCCGTATCCCGACGATATTGAATAGAAATTCGGTACTGGCCATGTGAGTTCGCCGCCGACATAAGCCGCCTTTGTTGCAGATCTTAATGCTTCTTCGATTATACGTTGAATTTCTTTTTCTACCTTTTTTTGCTCAGCTATGATTGAATCATAGTTTTTCTTATAATAGTCCTCAAGCTTAGCAAGTTCCTGAATCGCATACGTAGTTTTAGAATAATCGTCAGCAATTTCCTGCCTTTGCGATACGACAGATGACTTCTTAGATTCAAGTTCCTTTTTATCTTTCTCAAGTTCCTTTTTCGTCTTATTAAGTTTATCTTTTTGCGCTATAAGATCTTCAATTAAATCATTATCATGTTTTGCAACCCGCTTAATGCTCTCGGTCATTGCAATCATATCATAGAAATCTGAACATCCAAATAAAACGGAAATCATCGCATCGTCGCCCGTCATATACATGGCACGGAGGCGCCTCTTGAATGTTGAGAAGCTCTCGTCAATTTTCTTTTCCATATCGGCTATTTTTTTATTATTAGCTTTTATATCTTTATTTAAGCCTGAAATTTGCTTTTCAAGAACATCAATGCGCTGCTTAGATAGCGACATTTTCTCCTCTAATTGCTGCTGATATTCTGATTCTTTTTTCTTATCATTCTGCACATTAGAAATATTGTTCTTGAGTTCCTTTTGCTTTTTCTCAATTTGGGCAAGCTTATTCTCCAATTCACTTTTGGAATCGGCATAGCTTATTCCAGTATTCGCAAATTGCCCGAAAGATACAATCGACATAATAAAAACTACCGCAAATGCAATAATCCTCTTACTAAAACTACTATTCACAATAGCCCTCCTCTAACGTACATTTCTAAACTTTCATATGTTTCTTTAGACTTAATACACTGCCGAATGCGCCGATACCCATACCAATAACTGAGTATCCTATCAATACCTTTAATCTTACATCTTCAAATGGAATGATATTTGTTACGCCCATTATCGACCATGAAACTTCATCATCGGCGAACAAATCGAACAGGCTATTATATCCTAGCCATGTTAATAGCCATGCCGTTACTGCTGATAGCAGTCCTATGAACATCCCCTCAACAAAAAATGGTATCCTAATAAAACTATTCGTTGCACCAACATATTTCATGATATTAATCTCACGTCTGCGGGCGAAAATGCTCGCTCTTGTCGTATTGGATATAATCACAAGACATACCGTGACAAGTGCAACAACAACTGCGAAGCTTATCGCACTCAAAGTTCGCTTAATTCCTATTAGGGAATCGGCGAAATTCTCAGGTACCTTTACTAAATCAAGGTTATTAATTTTATTTATTCTACTAATCGTTTCATCCATTTTTGTAATATCGATTATTCGCACTTGAAAAGTATCGGGCATTATATTTTCGCCCTCTAGCCCCTCAAAAAGCGTAGCGGCATTGCTGCCAACTTTATCGATCATATCGCTCAATGCCTGATCCTTGCTGATATATATGACTTCGCCAATATTCTCGTCATTTTCAAGCAATTTCTTTGCGGCGGCGACATCTTCCTCGGTCGCCTCCTCATTCATGAAAATAGTAGTTTGATTCTTATCTTCAATATTGCTAACAATGATATCGATATTTTGCGTTACTAATGTTGTAAATCCCACCAGTAACAAGCTAACCATTAAAATGCAAAACGATGCAAACGACATTACCCTATTGTGCCAAGCACTGTTTAGACCTTGATAAACAAGGTATTTAAAGTTACTTCCTCTCATCGCTGCCTCCAATAACATCATCGAATGCTATTCCGCCAGCGGTTAAATTGATAATCCTGCCGCCGAAATACCGCACAAGTTCGTGCTCATGCGTAACCATGATCACTGTTGTTCCGCAACGATTAATTTCTTTAAGTAAGTCTACAATCTCGTATGACAGTTCGGGGTCGATGTTGCCCGTGGGCTCGTCCGCTATAATGAGCGCAGGATCATTCGCCAGCGCTCGTGCTAGTGCAACTCTTTGCTGTTCTCCGCCGGATAGCTCGCTCGGATATGAGCGTGCCTTTTCTCTTAGTCCGACAAGATTAATAACATATGGCACTCTTTTTCTTATGTATCTGCGTGGAGCATCAATAACCCGAAGTACGAATGCAACATTATCATACACCGTCATTGAAGGAATTAGCCTGAAGTCCTGAAATACGACACCGATCGTTCTTCTGAGCTTCGGCACTTGGGATTTCCTAATTTTTCTTAGATTGTATCCATTGACGAAAACGCTGCCACTTGTAGCAGCGACTTCCCTCAAGAGTAGTTTCACTACCGTGCTTTTCCCCGCACCAGAATTGCCGACTATGAATGCGAATTCCCCGTCATTAATTCTGAGGTTTATATTGTTAAGTGCATCTACACCATTTGAATAGGTAAAAGATACATCCTTAAATTCTATCACAACCGCACCGCCTTAATTCAACATTCTGTGCTGATTTGTGTAATCACATTATGCAAATTACAAAACCATTTTAAAAGGCATTGCAAAGCATCTGCTCTAATTAGCAGTACCGTCAATTCTCTTTAAAGTCGCACAAAAAAGCACTAGAACTTAAATGGATTTGCTTCTAAATATTTTTTCACCATTAACGCAATTTTGAATATAATCGCATGGTCGAATTCTCTTAAGTCTAGCCCTGTGAGCTTCTTAATTTTTTCTAGTCTGTAAACAAGTGTGTTCCTGTGAACGAACAGCTTCCTCGACGTTTCGGAAACATTGAGGTTGTTTTCAAAGAACCGCTGAATTGTAAATAATGTTTCGCTATCTAATGAATCGATTGAACCTTTCTTAAATACTTCTTTTAAGAATGTTTCGCAAAGTGTTGTCGGCAAATGATAAATTAGCCTTGCTATCCCTAGATTATCATAGCTAACAATTGCCTTATCCGTATCAAATACCTTACCCACTTCTAGTGCAATTTGCGCCTCTTTAAATGAGCGCGCTAAATCTTTTACACCGACGACGGGCGTACCAATGCCTACATTCGCCCTGGTATAAAATTCGCTTGATAAAGTATCGGATATTGACCGTGCAAGTTTTTCTAAATCCTTTGAAGTTACACTGGACTTCAATTCCTTAACAAGAACAATATCACTCTCGGCAATATTGAATACAAAGTCTTTGTTCTTATCTGGGAATAAATTCTGAATAACTTCATATGCCGATACATCGGTCGATGCGACAACACGAATTAATAATACTACACGGCTCACTTCAGCATTGAAATGTAGTTCACGTGCCTTAACTGCAACATCGCCCGGTAGAATATTGTCAAGGACAACATTTTTAATAAAGTTATTTCTATCGTATTTCTCGTCATAATATTGCTTAATGCTTGAAAGGGTGATTGCCATTATGCTTGCATATTTTGCAGCAGCCTCGTCAGCTCCCTCAATGAAAACGGCATAATCGGGTTTCATATGTGAGCCGAACGGTTTGTAAGTATATCCATCACGAACGAAAATATCGTGTGAATCAGTTAAATCTAGGGATACAAACTCGTTTGTAATACCGATTTTAGACAATTCACTGCATGCTATAATTGATGCGCCATCATCCACTACACCTATAACACGATCAATAGCATCTCGCATTTGATGGACTACACCTTGAAATAATCTGTTGGACATTATTATATCCCCTCTTTATGTGTTTTTGGCATAATAACCTAGTATACTATGCCATTACTCTTATTTTACACAAAAAACAAGCATTTTGCAAGATGTATTACAGCGAAAATTACAAAAGAGCGAAATATTTTACTAACCGCTCACTTTTCTTGCTTAACATATTACAAATTGTAACATGTTGCATTGCCTTGAGTGTTAATAAATCATTAAATGCAAGCTAAAACATATAATTACCAGTTCTTTTTCATCTTTAATCGGTTGATGTTGTAACCACATTGTAACTATTTGTAATAATTAGAGTGATAGCAATTTGCTAGAATGAATAAAAAAATCCGTATCTAGAATTAGATACGGATTTTTGCTTTTTTCATTTATTCGGTGAATCCACTTTCAATAAGTTTAATTAGTCCCTCTACGGCTGCTTGCTCATCAGCGCCATCAGCGATGATTTTTATACTAGTGCCCCCTACAATGCCAAGGGATAAGATGCCTAGCAGGCTCTTAGCATTGACTCTGCGCTCATCTTTCTCAACCCAAATTGAGGCTTTGTATTCGTTTGCCTTTTGAATAAAGAAAGTAGCTGGCCTAGCATGGAGTCCTACCTGATTCTGAACAACAACATTCTTAACAAACATTTACTTCTCTCCTATCTATAAACACAATCATGCATTCGATAATATTGCATTAGTATTACATATTACATTATACTCACTTATTATTCTATCGTCAATGAGTATTATGCCCTTTAGTATGTTTACTGGGGAAATTCTGCGTTTTAAATATGTGGTGAAATTAATCAACATGCTTTTTGTGCATATTTGCTATAAATTTCTCAACATATATGAGCATTTCATCTTGTTTTACCGCCGTTTATTGCTCTTTTTCTTCATTAGCCTTGCTCTGAAATTCTTTAATCAGCGCTTTCTCCTTTTCGTCTAGGGGGTAATTTTCCAGCATATCCGGCCTCTTTTTATATGTTCTGATTAGCGATTCCCGCGCTCGCCATTCATCAATATTTGCATGATGACCGGATAGTAGGACCTCCGGCACTGCACGTCCGTCCCATTCCTCAGGGCGGGTGTATTGCGGATACTCTAGCAGCCCATTGAAGTGGCTCTCCTCCTCGAAGCACTCCGCCGATGAAAGAACACCATCACGCAAGCGAACGACCGCATCGACAAGAACAAGTGCTGGAAGTTCGCCACCCGTGAGAACATAATCCCCGATAGAAATCTCCTCGGGGGATATTTTCTCTATTACACGTTCGTCAATTCCCTCATAATGACCGCAAATTAGTACAATGCTCGGCAACTCGGCAAGTTCCCTGCATCGTTGCTGCGTTAATGTCTTCCCTTGTGGCGATAGATATATCGCATGGGGCTTATCCGTATTCTCACTGCAAATATGCTCGTAGCAGCGGTAAATTGGATCGGCCTGCATCACCATTCCCATACCGCCGCCGTATGGCGTATCGTCAACCCGCCTATGCTTATCATTAGTAAAATCCCTAATATTGTGGCAGTTGATGTCTACTAGACCGCGTTTTCTCGCCCTACCTATGATGCTCTGCGATAGAACATTCTCGCACATATCGGGGAATAGCGTTGCAATGTCAATCCTCATCATCAAGCAATCCCTCCAACGGGCGAATTTTCATTGTTTTTGTAGAAGTATTGATGTCTTTTACTACCTGCTTAATCGCCGGGACAAGATAGATTTTGCCTACCGTGCTTTTAATATGATAAACATCATTAGCGCCTGTCGGCGTAATGTCGATAAGCTCGCCAATTAATTCATCACTATCAATATTATAAACCTGCATTCCGATTAGGTCGACAATGAAGTAGCTATCCTCATCAATTGGAATATCTTCACGTCTAGCATACAATACCTTCCCCCTTAGGGCGGCGCCATCTTCCACCGTATCCACACCATCAAGCTTTATGATAGCCATGCCTTTATGCTCTTTAACATTCTCTATCTCGATAGCCTGCTCGGCTATTTTCCTACCATCGTTAATGTATAGATATTCTAGGGAGGAAATAACATCGACACTATCGCACCACGGTTTTACCTTTATTTCTCCCTTTAATGCGTGGGTAGAAACAATCTCCCCAATTTGCAAAAATTCTCTACTCATTCTATATCTCCGTTCCACTGAATTATATGGATTGCCAGCAAATACGCATAAAGCCCATGCCATCGCATGAGCTTATTCGTTAATACGGCTTGCAAATTGCACTAGTCAATTTCAACCATGATTTTTTGATTCTTCTTGCCCGCCGCTGCACGCATAATCGTGCGTATAGCCTTTGCTATGCGTCCTTGCTTGCCGATTACTCTACCCATATCTTCTTGGGCAACACTGAGGTGATATACAATAATATCTTCCTCATTTGGCTCATCGACTGTAACAGATATAGCATCTTTGTCATCAACAAGTTCGCTAACTATTTCAACTAACAGCTCTTTCATACTTTAAAAAACCTCCGAACATTGTTTCACGTCTAATCTAGAAATATAATTCTTGATCGCTGTGTCTATTATAAAACACCATTCTTCTTTAATAGGTTTTTTACCGTATCGGTAGGTTGTGCGCCATTCTCAATCCATTTGAGCGCCTTTTCAGCATCAACTTTAACCTCTGCCGGATCTTTCATTGGATCGTAGTAACCAATTTCCTCAATGAAGCGTCCATCTCTAGGATATCTCGAATCTGCTACAACTATACGATAGAACGGTGCTTTTTTAGCGCCAAGTCTTCTAAGTCTAATTTTAACTGCCATGTTCTCACCTCCACAATAGAATATCTATTCAACCTAATCGGTTAAAAGCTTTACATAGGGAATCCGGGGAAGCCCATTCTTTTTCGCTTGCCCTTTTTGGTAAATTGCTTCATCATTTTCTGCATTTGCTGGAATTGCTTGAGGAGTCTATTCACATCTTCAACCCTCGTGCCGCTACCTGCGGCGATTCTTCTTTTTCTTTGCGGATTAATTATCGATGGTTTCTCACGTTCCGCCTTTGTCATTGATGTGATAATCGCCTGTGTACGGTCAATTTGCCTCTCATCTATATCCATATCTTTTATTTGATTGCCCACACCAGGTATCATCGACATAATCTGCTTTAGTGAGCCCATCTTCTGAATTTGTTTCATTTGTTCTAATAAATCATCTAAATCGAAACTCTTATCTTTAATCTTTTTAGCTAACTGCTGTGATTGCTTTTGGTCGAACTGCGCTTCGGCCTTTTCTATCAATGTGAGCATATCGCCCATCCCTAAAATCCTCGATGCCATTCGCTCAGGGTGGAATTGCTCAATATCGTCAAGCTTCTCACCAATTCCTGCAAATTTAATCGGCTTCCCAGTAACGGCAAGTACGGAAATTGCAGCACCGCCACGAGTATCACCATCGAGCTTTGTCAATACAACTCCATCAATCCCAAGCGCCTCATTAAATGACTGCGCAACGTTAACGGCATCTTGCCCCGTCATTGAGTCAACAACTAGCAAAATTTCATGCGGATTAACTTCTTTCTTAATGCTCTTAAGCTCGCCCATTAATTCTTCATCAATGTGAAGTCGCCCGGCAGTATCTATGATAACGACATCGTTTCCATAATCTTTAGCATGGGAAATTGCCTTCCTTGCTATCTTAACGGGATCTATTTGCCCCATTTCAAAAACTTTTACACCTGCTTGCTCGCCGACAACTTTCAGCTGATCAATTGCTGCTGGACGATAAATATCCGCTGCTATTAATAAAGGTTTAACCCCATTT
>CALLQQ010000103.1 GCA_938014915.1 uncultured Clostridia bacterium | reverse complement strand
ATTGCACTAACTGCAGTTACAGTTAGCAGAAAGCGCAAATAAATCTTAAATGACTTCTTTGAAATAGGTAGATAATTATCTACCTATTTCTTTTTGCGCATATATCAACATAGTATTAAGGCTTACATATGCTATTAACATAATGATGTGAATATCGCCAAATATATGGTATATTTATAGCTAATATTACTATTGAATATTAACTAACAATGTAGTACACTTTATTTAGTGTATCGAGTGTTATTTCATTCCAGATTATTATTAGATGCACAAAAAAGTAATGGAGGATTTTCAAATGAACATTAAAAAGCTTATCTCCCCCGTGATTTCAGCATTGGTGGCGCTATCGCTATCGCTTACGGTATTTGCATCAAACTACAAACCAGTGACGGCTATCGTCGAGGAATCGGCTCTTAGCTTTGCATCAGCAACAATCGAACTGACAGAAGATGATTTCCCTGAGTTATATAACATCGACAATTGGGAAAAGGGAATAGCTATCCAGTATATCGTTACAGTTGACGGTGAAGAATCCTTGCAATTCGATGTTTCGGCTTATGCTGAATTCAACGAAGATGATGATTGGGATTTGCTAGAAGACTATAAATCTGAAGTTGTAACAGGCGATACTATTAAATCGTCTTTTATATCAGATTTTGAGATTACTTCCGTATCCGGCATCGAATTTGAAATTGTATTCGATGAAGATGCAGATTTAGACGGCAAAGAAGTAACACTCACGATTGATAGTATCACTATTGCCGGCGATAAAGTAGATAGGGATTTCGATCCGTTGAAAGCAGAAATAATCGTAGAAAATTTTGCATTCGCAGCGACAGCGGACTTTACATTCAATAAAGAAGAACACCCTGAGCTGTACGACCCTGCAAATTGGGCGAACGGCATGACGATTGAATTTGCTTTAACAGCTGACGGTGAGAGAATCGTATTAGATGAATCGGCATTCATTTATGCATTCTTCAAGAATGATATTATTGACTGGGAGAAAGCATTAGAGCTGTTCGGCGATTTAGACTTCTTAGATGATGATATGGATATTATGGAGCTGTTCGAGATTAGGGAGCTTGAAGAATTATTCGATGAAGAGGCATTAGAGGATTTAATGCAAGAATTCGAGGATTTTGACGACATCAATGATTTTGATGAATTAATGGACTTCATTATGTTGATATTTGAGGAAATGGGATTCATTATAAAAGATGTAGAGGCTAGTGACGATGGCACAAACACGGCGGAGCTCAACACTTTAGAAGAATTAGAGAGCATCATTTCCGTTGGAATGACAGTAACAAGCGATATCCTAGCTAATTATATTGGCGAGGAAGTCACACTTGAAATTATTGATATAAGCATTAATGAGGATAACGATGTTGACGAACCGACCGAAGAAGATTCAGCCGATGAAGAACCTATCAAGAAAGTTGAAAAGGTTAAGAACCCAACAACTGGCGCAGGCGGTATCGTTGCAGTAGTTGGAATGTCAGCAATTGCACTAACTGCAGTTACAGTTAGCAGAAAGCGCAAATAAATCTTAAATGACTATAAAAAACAGTCAAGCATTATGCTTGGCTGTTTTTGTATGTAAAGGCAAATAAACCTTTAGCCTACAATTGGCTGTAATCCCTTGCCAAAGCTAGACAAATATTGCTACCATAACCCACATTAAATGCAGTTAGCAATTAAATGTAATCGAATTACTTAATGTTGCACAAATTTTGAATAGCATTTGTAGTAAAAGTGTCTATTGATTAAAATAAAGAAATGGTTTACAATGATACTAGTGTGATGATACACATATCGAATTGTTAGGGATACTAGCAATTTGAAAAAAGTAATTAACATGAGGAGGAAATTAAATGAAAATTAAAAGACTACTAGCTGGAGTTATTGCATCAGCAATGGCAATTTCAGCAATGGCAATCACAGCAAGCGCAGTTGAGATTACCCAATATGACGTTTTAGGTGTTTATGTTACTACTGATACTGACATTAAAACACTAGATAAAGACGGACTTGCAGAAAAGGGTGTCACAATCACAATTGACGAAGTTAAACTTGATGGCGAAGTTCAATCAGAGACAGACGCTTTAGTTTATGCAGATGATAAGAAAGATGAACTAAAGGCAGAACTATTCAACATCTATAATGCTGAGGCGCCAAATGCTTTAAAAGCATTCCCAACCTATCGCATAGATGTAACCTTTACAATTAAAGGTTTAACTGGTTCAGCTTATCTTGGTGGCGGACTAAATAATTGGGCTATTAACTTCTGGGGCGCAGATGGAGATACTGATGAAGATGTTGATCCTGTTGACGTAACGATTGACGGCGATGGAACATATACAGTTTCAGTTGTTCTAGATGAAGAGCCAGCAGACGAAGCTGACGATGCAGACGCAGCAGACGATGCTGACGAAGCAGACGAAGATGAAAAGCCAGCTACTAACCCAACAACAGGTATGCCTATTGCAGGTGCAGGTCTAGTTGTTCTAGCAACAGCTTCACTAGCAGCAGCTACAATCATCAAAAAGAAGTAATAACTTATTGAAAAAGTTTCTTTAAGTACATAAAACGGATAGACGATATCGTCTATCCGTTTTGTTTTGCTTTAAGCATATACTAAAATCTTCTGTTTCTGCGAATTCTCTTTGAAGCTTTTTTCTTCTTATTAATTTTAATGAACATTATCAAATAAGCAAATAGGAGAATAGCTATCAATATAACTACTAGCTTAAATATTGGCGATGCGATAATATCTTTCGCCTTATCAAGGTAGAATGCAAGCTCCGATCGCTCGACATCTTCGGCTGCTATAAGATTAATTACTGTCAATGTTTCATCGTTGAGCCTTAATTCTATTGAGCCAAGCACATCACCCTTTGTGATTGGTGCGGTGATGGGATCGGCAGGTGGTTTAATTATTTGCACTGATGATTTATCAAGTGTGCTAGGTAGTAATGTGGAAAAGTCGACTTCTGGTCGGCAATTTACGTAATCATTACCGGCCGATTGCTCAACGGGGAATGACATAATATCTTCATTCTGCGTAACAATTTTCGTTTGGCGGAAGGTATTGAATGCCCATTCGTAGAATTTGCGGTGGTCGGTGTACGATAGGTTTACGGCTAGTTTATTGCCATCTTTATCGTATATCGGGGCGCCCATTGTAACGATGAGGTAATTATATCCATCCTTGCTACCAGTACTAACGAGGCATCTTCCAGCGGCATCAAGTGTGCCGGTTTTAATTCCTTTTACGTGTTCGTAATAAACTCCCGGCCCGCCCCTTTGTTTATCCAGCATTAAATTTGTGTGCAATGCCATTCGTGGTTCGGAATGTTTATTCGTCGCCTTTAGTTCGTATCGTGCTGTTGTCGCAATTTCCATAAAGCCGGGCAAATCCATTGCATATTTCGTGATTAGATATATATCATAAGCGGTTGAATATTGATTATCGTCATGGAGCCCGTGAGGATTCATAAAATTCGTATTAACAGCGCCAATTTCCTTAGCTTTAGCATTCATCATATCGACGAAACTTGAAATATCACCCTCACCGACATAGTTAGCAATGATATTCGCCGCCTCGCACGCTGAATTTAGCAGCAATCCGTAGATTACATCTTTCATATCGACGACTTCGCCACTTTGGAAATCGGCGGTAGAGGGATAGATATAATATCCGTTAGAATCGTAGAAATCATCGAACAAAAAGGATTCAACAGTTACCGTAATATCTTCAAGCGGTTTACCAATTTCTTCAGAATGTTCAAGCAACAGAATTGCAGTCATAATCTTAACAAGCGATGCGGGTTGTCTTTTTTCGTCTTTATTAATCTCCAGTATTGGTGTATCGAAATCACTACCGATATTGACCATGTAGAGTGCCTCACTATTGGGTTCATCGGGAGGTTTAAAAGAGGCGAAGGCAGTAAAACTTGGTAAAATTATAGCAATTGCCATGATTGAAACAAAAGTAATATAGAATTTTCGCATATTTCGCATATAGACAAACTCCTTATTTCTATGTATTATATATAGTATAGCAAACTTCTATAAAAAGATAAAGTGATGTATTCAATTTGTAACACTTTTTTCGATAATCAGAAGATATTAGGAAAATGGAGGAACAATTCAATGATATGTATAACGGGTGACATCCATGGTGATATTGGTCGCTTCGAGCATCGGTCCATTAAAAAGCTAAAAAAAGGCGACACTCTTATTGTGTGCGGCGATTTTGGCTTTATGTGGGACGGTAGCAAAAAAGAAAAAAAGCTACTTAAAAAGCTTGGTAAGAGTCGTTACAATATTCTTTTTGTTGATGGTTGCCATGAGAATTTTGATTTGCTAAAAGAATATGAAACAACCGAATTCTGCGGTGGCAAAGTTCGGAGAATTTCGGGCAAGGTCATGCATTTAATGCGGGGAGAAGTTTACGAGATCGATAATAAGAAGATTTTCGCATTCGGCGGCGGGCTGAGTGAAGATAATGAACTCAGGATTAAAGGTGAAACATGGTGGAAGGACGAATGCCCGAATGAAGATGAAATGAAAAACGGGCTAGAGAATCTTGCCAGACACGATTACAAAGTTGATTATATTGTGACGCATGAACCGCCAGCAGTTGTATGGGAATTCATCGATATGGACAGAAAAAGCAGAAGTATCGTCGGAACATACCTTAATACAATCAAAGATAAATGCGAATTCGATAAATGGTATTTTGGTAAATGCCATATAAATAAAGTTATACCATCTAAATTTTATGCATTGTTTGACAATGTTGAAGTGCCGGATGACAAACATTATAAACGAACGAAAACAGGCGAGATAAAACCGCCAAAGACTAGGAGGAAATAAAATGTATCCACTTAAATTGAACCCGTTTTTCACTGATTATATTTGGGGCGGGAGGAAGCTTATCGAAGATTTCGGTAAAAAGAGCGACCTTGACAGAGTCGCCGAAAGTTGGGAGCTATCCTGCCATAAAGATGGACATTCTACAATTGCGAATGGTGATTATAAGGGTCGCACATTGCTAGAATATATCGAGGAAAAGGGTGAAACCATACTAGGTACGAATTGCGATAAATTCGACGATTTCCCAATTTTGATTAAGCTAATCGACGCAAAAGAGAATTTGTCGGTGCAAGTCCACCCCGATGACGAATATGGGCGCAGGGTAGAGGGCGATAACGGAAAAACTGAAATGTGGTATGTAGTCGATTGTGACGAGGGCGCAAGCCTCCTATACGGATTTAAATCGGAAATTTCAAAAGAGGAATTTGAAAAGCGAATTAAAGAGAACACATTGCTTGATGTAGTGAACTCCGTAAAAGTTAAGAAAGGCGACGTATTCTTCATTGAAGCTGGAATGCTCCACGCAATCGGCGGGGGCATAGTAATAGCGGAGATTCAGCAGAATTCGAATACAACATACCGTATATACGATTATGGTAGAATCGGCGTCGATGGGAATCCGCGGCAGCTCCATGTTGATAAGGCGCTAGATGTGACGGATCTTGTCCCCCCGACTAGACGTGAATTCGTGGATGACGGCGGATACGGTCAGTTGCTAGCTAAATGCGATTACTTCACGGTCAGGAAACTAACGAGCAATACAGCTCTCAATGCCGATTCGTCAAGCTTCCATTCAATTTTACTTCTATCGGAAGATGCGAATGTAAAATATGGCGACGGTGAAATTATCACTATTAAAAAGGGCGAAACCATATTCGTACCCGCCGGACTTGGGGAATACGAAATATATTCGGATAGTGAAATTGAAGCGCTGCTAACTTACGTTTAGGGGGGAAGAAATGAAATACTATGTAGGAATCGATTTGGGCGGCACTAACATTGCCGCTGGCATAGTCGATTCACAGTATAATATAATAAAGGTAGCTAAGACTAAAACAAATATGCCCCGCCCAGCGACGGAAATTGCCGCCGATATGTCACGTGTTGCCCTCGACGCAATTGCAAAGGCAGGACTAGATAAGAACGATGTTGAGTGGATAGGCATCGGCTCACCCGGCTTAATCAACCGTGATCTTGGGATTGTAGAATATTCGAATAACTTGGGATTCAATAATGTGCCCCTTGCGAAATTGGTGCAGGACGACACGGGAATTAAAACATATATTGATAATGATGCGAATGTTGCCGCCTATGGCGAATTTGTAGCTGGATCGGCTAAAGGCACGAACAATGCCATCATCATAACACTTGGCACAGGTGTCGGCGCCGGAATTATCATTGATGGGAATCTTTACTCCGGTTCAAATTTTGGCGGTGCGGAGATTGGTCACATGGTGATAGAAATTGATGGCTATGATTGCACTTGTGGACGAAAAGGCTGCTTTGAAGTATATTCATCAGCAACAGGACTTGTCCGTATGACACGTGAAAGCATGGACAAGCACCCCGACAGCTCAATGTGGGCAATTTCCCGTGAATACGGTAAAGTGAGCGCAAGGACGGCTTTTGAAGCGATGAGGGCGGGCGATAAGGCTGGGAAGATGGTAGTCGATAGGTACATAAAGCATCTTGCTTGCGGCATTGCAAATACGATAAATATTTTCCAACCGGAAATTCTATGCATTGGTGGCGGTGTGTGTAATGAGGGAGACGCATTGCTGAACCCTCTCCTTGAAATTATAGGACATGAAGTATATACAAGAGAGTCGGGACGTAACACAAGAATAGAAATAGCATCACTTGGCAATAATGCGGGTATTATAGGCGCCGCTTTATTAGGAACTGCTATTAAGCGGAATCAACATTGAAAGGAAGAATTAAAATGAGAAGTGGATTGTTAAAGGGCGGAGCAGAGCGTACTCCGCATAGATCGTTATTAAAGTCGCTAGGTATAACCGATTCGGAGATGGGGAGACCATTCATAGCTGTTGTAAATGCGGCAAGTGATTATGTTCCGGGGCATAGCCATCTTCATGAAATTTCATCATGTGTAAAGGCAGGAATTAGGAATGCAGGCGGTGTACCCTTTGAATTTTTTACGATCGGCGTGTGCGACGGTCTAGCGATGAATCACAATGGAATGAAGTATTCTCTTGCGTCAAGGGAGTTAATTGCTGATAGCATTGAAGTAATGCTAACAGCGCACCCATTGGATGGAGTTGTGTTCATTCCGAACTGCGATAAAATCGTGCCAGCCATGATAATGGCGGCGTGCAGGCTAAATCTTCCTAGCGTATTCGTTGGCGGCGGCCCAATGAGCGCAGGGAATGTCGGCGGCAAACGTGTCGGATTGTCGGAGGTTTTTGAAGCAGTTGGCGCATTCAATTCGGGCAAAATCGGCGAAGATGAACTCATTGATTATGAAAATAATGCTTGCCCGACCTGCGGCTCATGTTCGGGAATGTACACGGCTAATTCGATGAACTGTTTGACGGAGGCTATCGGACTATCAATGCCTGGAGCAGGTACAGCGATGGCGGTATCGGCGGCACGTCGCCGCATTGCTAAGGAAACTGGCGAACTAATATTAGATGTACTCAAAAAGGATATTCGCCCTAGCGATATAATGACGAAGGAAGCATTCCAGAATGCTCTTGCAACCGATATGGCAATTGGAGCATCTTCAAATACGGTATTGCATTTGCTTGCAATTGCCCATGAGGCAGGTGTAGAAGTAACCCTTGATATCATTGATGAAGTCGGAAAAAAGACGCCCCAACTATCGAAATTAAATCCGGCTAGCGATATTTTTATCGAGGATTTAGATGCAGTCGGCGGAATTCAAGCAGTGATGAAAGAACTTCATAGGGGCGGACATATCAACAATACTATCACCGTAACAGGAACACAGGAGGAACGGCTAGCGAATGCGGCGAATGCTGATGGATATGTAATTCACACGATAGATAACCCCGTTAGGGAAGATGGCGGAATTGCCATTCTACGTGGCAATATTGCAACGGAGGGCGCAGTCGTGAAGCAAGGTGCCGTTCTACCCCAGATGATGGACTTTAAGGGAACGGCGAAAGTATATAATTCTGAAGAAGAGGCGATTGAAGGCATTTCAGCGGGAGAAGTCACATCGGGGAATGTAGTGGTGATTCGCTTTGAAGGTCCAAAGGGCGGACCGGGTATGCGTGAAATGCTCGCTCCGACAGCTACCCTAGCTGGAATGGGGCTTGACAATAGTGTTGCACTAATTACCGATGGTAGATTCTCAGGGGCGACGAGGGGCGCATCAATTGGGCATGTATCACCGGAAGCAGCGGCGGGCGGTGTTATCGGTCTTGTCGAAGATGGTGATGAAATCCACATTGATATTAAGAATAGGAAGATAGAGCTATTAGTATCCGACAAAGAGCTGGAAAAAAGACGAGAAAATTTCGTATTACCTAAGCAGGAATTAAAGGGCTATATCAAGAGATATGCTAGTCTTGTTACATCGGGCGGAACGGGCGCAGTTTTCATTGATTAGCCGATTTCACAGTTTATTCATAGACAATGATGTGAAAATAAGGTATAATAGCTTTAATAACTTAGCAATCCTTTAAGTGAGTCCCGTGAGACTGACAAGGTGCAAGCTTTGAGTATATATGATTAACTTTTTAGGGGTGGAGTGTATCCACTTCGACCAAAAAGTATATATATTATTATAAGTAACCTGTCTGTCTATGCGGATAGGTTACTTTTTTATGCAAATTATTAGGTGGTGAATGAATGAAGGAAAAAGCAATAATTATGGACGAAAAGGCTATGGCACGGGCAGTTCAGCGAATATCATATGAAATTATCGAGCGGAATAAAGGGTGCGATAACCTATGTTTAATTGGAATATTAACAAGGGGAATCCATCTTGCCGGTAGGATAGGGAGCAGGCTAGAGAAGCTTGAGGGGAAGAAAATTGATGTAGGGTACATTGATATTACACCATTCAGAGATGATAAGAATGGCGATACGGCAGAGGATAAAAGTAAGATTAATTTCGATATTGCTAATAAGCGACTTGTGCTGATAGATGATGTTGTCTACACTGGGCGCAGTTGCCGTGCAGCGATTGATGCAATCATGGATAGGGGGCGCCCATTAAATATCCAACTTGCGGTTCTAGTGGATAGGGGGCATAGAGAACTGCCGATTAGGGCGGATTATATCGGGAAGAATCTTCCCACATCCCGCGATGAGGAAGTGCGTGTATATGTCACCGAACGTGATGGTTGTGACAAAGTCGTAATATGCGAATAGGCTGAATGGAGAGTTTAATTTGAAAAGTATCTTAATTAAGGGCGGCGATATTGTCGATTCTGCTAACAACAAAGTATTTAAAGCAGATTTGCTAATTAAAGATGGCAGAATTTCTGATATACGTGAGAATTTAGATGTAGATGCCGATATAGCTATTGATGCGACGGGACTTTTTATAATGCCCGGACTAGTCGATATCCATGTGCATCTTCGTGATCCTGGACAAACACATAAGGAAGATATTCATTCAGGTTGCATGGCAGCGGCAGCAGGCGGATTCACCGCCGTTGCTTGCATGCCGAATACTACCCCGGTTGTCGATTTGCCTGAGCTAATTTCATATATAGTGGGCAAGGCGAATACTGCCGCCGCAAAAGTATATCCGATAGCCACAGCAACAAAGGCGCAGACGGGAGAAGAAATTTGCGATTATGCACTTCTTAAAAAAGCAGGAGCTATCGCAATATCTGACGATGGTGTACCAGTGAAAAATGCAGCTATCATGCAACGGGCAATGGAATCGGCGGCTAAAGTGGGCATCCCGATAATTTCCCATTGTGAAGATATGGATATTATCGGCAATGGCATCATGCATAAAGGCATTGTATCGGAAGAATTAGATGTAGCAGGAATGGATAGAACATCGGAAGATAGCATTACCGCGAGGGAAATTGCAATTGCTGCGGCGACGAATACGCCAATTCATATTGCTCACGTTAGCACGAGCGGCTCCGTATCCTTAATCCGTGATGCTAAGGCAAGGGGAGTAAAAGTAACTGCTGAAACTTGTCCGCATTATCTAATTTTCACTCATGAGGAGTTGCGCACAAGAGATGCGGATTTCAGAATGAATCCGCCTTTACGGGAAAAGAGCGATAGAGATGCTTTAATAGAGGGAATTTGCGACGGTACAATTGATTGCATAGTGACGGATCACGCACCGCATACAAAAGCGGAGAAAGCTGAATTTGAATCGGCACCGAATGGTGTCGTCGGGCTTGAAACATCGCTTGCGGCAGTTTTAACCGCTCTTTACCACAGCGGGAGGTTATTGCTACCACAAATAGCGAGGATAATGTCAACGTCACCGTGCGAGATACTTGGTGTCGATGGGGGGAGAATTGAAAAAGATGGTGTTGCCGATCTAACGATTATCGACCCCGATTTAGAATGGGAAGTATCGGCGGATAAACTTAAATCTAAATCGAAGAATACCCCCTTTAAGGGTAGAAAATTAAAGGGTAAGGCAATTTACACAATATGTGACGGCAGAATAACATATAAGCATGAAAGGTAGGAGAATCCATGTCATTCGATACATTAATAGAAAAAATTAAAGAGAAAGACAATCCCACGGTAGTAGGGCTGGACCCAAAACTTGAATATGTTCCAACATTTATAGTTGAGGAGGCTATCGCCAAACATGGGGAAACTTTAAAGGCGGCGGCGAAAGCAATATATAAATTTAACAAGGCGCTAATCGATGCATTGCATGACGTTGTGCCTGCTATTAAGCCACAATGCGCATATTATGAAATGTATGGCTATGAAGGTGTCAAGACATTATACAAGACAATTAGATATGCTAAAAAGCGGGGAATGTACGTTATTACCGATGGTAAGAGGAATGATATTGGCACAACGATGGAGGCTTATGCTACTGCGCATCTAGGTAAAGTAAAAGTTGGGGATACAGAAATTGAGCCTTTTGCAGGAGATGCATTAACGGTGAACGGCTACCTTGGCACAGATGGAATTTCGCCCTTACTTGATGTTTGCGATAAATATGATAAGGGGATTTTCGTATTAGTTAAGACGTCGAACCCATCATCGGGCGAATTGCAGGATAAGCTCATAAATGGCACAAGTGTTTACCGTACGGTTGGCGATATGTGTGAAAAATGGGGCGAGGGCAGGATTGGCAAATATGGATATTCTTCAGTCGGTGCAGTCGTCGGCGCAACATATCCAGAGCAACTTGAAGAACTTAGAGAGGCATTGCCATCAACATTCTTTTTAGTGCCGGGATACGGGGCGCAAGGTGGCGGAGCGGCAGCAGTTGCGAGTGCCTTTGATAAGAACGGCATCGGTGCGGTAATCAATTCTTCAAGAGCGATTATGTGCGCATATAAGAATGAGGGATGCGACGAAAGGGATTTCGCAGCCGCCGCATTGAGAGAGGCGCTAAGGATGAAGAACGATATACAGAATAATGTGAAATAGCAGCCTTGATATTATAGTGCAGGAAAGGAAAATGATAGGTATGTCTTTGTGCGAAAATAAAAAAACAGCATATTTAATGCTTGCCGATGGGACCATTCTCAAGGGGAAATCACTTGGCGCATCGGGCACGACAATTGGCGAAGTTGTATTTACTACATCGATGAGCGGCTATCAAGAGATTCTAACAGATCCGTGCCATTACGGGCAGATAGTTATGCAGACATTCCCCATTATCGGGAATTACGGTATCAACGATGAAGATAGTGAATCCTCACGCACTCATTTGAATGGCTACATTGTCCGTGAATATTGCGATACACCATCGAACTTCCGTTCTAGTGACGATATAGACAACTATCTTAAAAAAGAGAATGTTGTATCTATATACGGGATTGATACCCGCCGTCTAACTAGAAAAATACGGGAGCAAGGCGTGATGAATGGTGCAATTACTACCGAAAATTTAGATGAAATCAATAAGGAAGAACTGCTAAAGCGGATAAACTCCTTTACTATAAATGGGGCGGTGCAAAGCACTTCGAGCAGATCGGGGGCAGAATTTGCAGTGCCGAATGCTAAGTACAATGTAGTTATGATTGATTATGGTTTTAAGAGAAGTATTTGCAATGAATTAACTTCGCTAGGTTGTAACATTAAAGTCATACCATCATCTTCAACAGTTGAAGAAATCCTTTCCCTTAATCCTGATGGAATTATACTGTCGACAGGGGGCGGCGATCCGAGTGAGAATTACGCAGAAATAGACGTGTTAAAACGCCTCATGCCGCACAATATTCCTACATTCGGCATATGCCTAGGTCATCAGCTATTTGCAATTGCGAATGGTGCCAAGGTGATTAAGCAGGGGAATGGACACCGTGGATCGAATCAACCTGTGTATGATATTTCACTGGGCAGGACTTTTGTTACAAGTCAGAATCATGGCTACATAGTGGATATTGATAGCATTGATGATACAGTAGCGAAAGTGAGCCATGTAAACGGGAATGATGGAACTTGTGAGGGAATCGAATATGTGAATATTCCCGCCTTTTCTGTTCAATTTCAGCCAAATAGCAATGGCGGCTCACAGAGCACATCATATTTGTACGATAGATTTATCAAGCTAATGGAGGAAAATAAATGCCGTTAAGACAGGATATTAAGAAAGTGCTTGTTATCGGTTCAGGACCGATTGTTATCGGACAAGCAGCAGAATTCGATTATGCAGGCACACAAGCATGCCGTGCTTTAAAAGAAGAAGGACTAGAAGTCGTATTAATCAATTCTAATCCAGCAACAATAATGACGGATAAAGCAATGGCGGACCACATTTATATCGAGCCGCTAACTCTTGAAGTAGTTAAGAGAATCATCAAGATAGAAAAACCCGATAGCCTTCTATCCACCCTAGGTGGTCAAACCGGGCTAACACTTTCAATGCAGCTAGCTAATGAGGGATTCCTAGAAGAACATAATGTCAAGCTCCTTGGAGCTAATCCCGAAACGATTCATAAGGCAGAGGATAGGCAAGCATTCAAAGATACAATGGAGAAAATCGGGCAGCCGTGCATTCCTTCAAAAGTCGTTAATACAGTTGAAGATGCGCTCGCCTTTTCAGAAGTTATAGACTATCCAGTGATTATCCGCCCAGCATATACACTTGGCGGATCCGGCGGAGGAATTGCATATGATGAGGCACAGCTGCGTGAAATTGCCACGAATGGACTGCGCCTATCCCCGATCACGCAAATTCTTGTTGAGAAGTGCATATCCGGATGGAAAGAAATCGAATTTGAAGTAATCAGAGATAGCAAGAACAATGCCATTACCGTATGTTCAATGGAGAATTTCGACCCCGTTGGAGTACATACGGGCGATTCGATTGTTGTTGCGCCGTCGGTAACATTAACTGATAAAGAAGTGCAAATGCTAAGGACGGCGTCACTCAATATAGTATCCGAACTAGAGGTAGAGGGCGGCTGTAATTGCCAATTCGCCCTACACCCAACTACAATGGAATATGCAATTATTGAAGTTAATCCACGTGTTTCACGTTCGTCGGCACTTGCCTCTAAGGCGACAGGGTACCCAATTGCTAAAGTAGCGACAAAGATAGCAATTGGTTACTCACTAGATGAAATTCTAAATGCAGTAACGGGCAAGACATATGCGTGTTTTGAGCCGGCACTTGATTATGTAGTGGTGAAATTCCCACGCTGGCCATTCGATAAATTCGTGTATGCGAAGAGAACGCTCGGCACTCAGATGAAAGCAACGGGCGAGATTATGAGCATTGGGGCGAATTTCGAGCAGGCATTGATGAAAGCGGTGCGTTCTCTAGAATTAGGGCTTGATACAATGAGTCTTAAAAAGCTATCTAAAAAGAGTGATAATGAGATTGAGCAGCTGCTACACTCCATAGATGATGAGCGTTCATTCGTCGTGTTCGAGGCTATAAAACGGGGAGTTAGCATTGATAAAATACATGGTATAACGATGATAGATAAATGGTTCCTATCAAAATTAAAGAACCTTGCCGATGTAGAAAAGATGCTTGCCGATGGTGAATTAACTAGCGACAAATATGAGATGGCGAAGCAGTTCAGCTATCTTGATAGCACGATAGAGCGAATTTCAGGGCAGAAGATTCCTAATAAAAGGACGGCAGTATTTAAAACTGTCGATACTTGCGCCGCCGAATTCGCAGCGCAGACGCCATATTTCTACTCAACATTCGATGAGGAGAATGAAGCAAAACAGTTTATCGATAGGCAGAATTCTAATAAAAGAAAAGTTATCGTATTCGGTTCAGGCCCAATCCGAATAGGGCAGGGAATAGAATTCGACTATTGCTCAGTCCACTGTGTGTGGGCGCTCAAAGATGCAGGATATGAGGCGGTAATTGTCAATAATAACCCTGAAACAGTTTCGACAGACTTTGATACTGGGGATAGACTTTACTTTGATCCATTAACGAAAGAGGACGTCGAGGCAATTATCGAAACAGAAAAGCCATACGGCGTTGTGGTGCAATTCGGCGGGCAAACGGCGATTAAACTAACAAGATATCTTGACGATATGGGCGTGCGTATTCTAGGAACGAGTGCTGAAAATATCGATGCCGCCGAAGATAGAGAGCGCTTTGACGAATTGCTTGAGAGGTGCAGGATTCCACGACCTGAAGGCGATACAGTATATACAACAAAGGAAGCTGTAAAAGTCGCATCTAGGCTTGGTTATCCAGTTCTACTGCGACCATCATATGTGCTTGGCGGTCAGAACATGATTATTGCACATGCCGATAAAGATGTTGTTGAATACATGGACATCATAACACGTGTCGAGCTAGAAAATCCCGTCCTAATTGATAAATACATCATGGGTATAGAGGTTGAAGTTGATGCTATTTGTGACGGTAAAGACTTCCTAATTCCTGGTATAATGGAACATATCGAGAGGGCTGGTGTGCATTCCGGCGATTCAATATCGGTATACCCAGCGCAGACTTTGAGCGAAAAAATTAAAGGTGTAATTGTTGATTATACTGAGAGACTGGCAAAAGCATTAGACGTTGTAGGACTTGTAAACATCCAGTATGTAGTTTATAATGATGAAGTATATGTAATTGAAGTAAATCCCCGCTCTTCAAGGACAGTCCCCTATATTAGCAAGGTGACAGGCGTGCCAATGGTCGACATTGCAACTAAAATGATGCTTGGACATTCACTTGCGGATCAGGGGTACGAATGTGGACTCTATCCCGAAGGTGATTATGTTGCGGTTAAAGTGCCGGTATTTAGCTTTGAAAAGTTACATGATGTTGATACTCATCTAGGCCCCGAAATGAAATCGACGGGCGAAACATTGGGCATTGCAAAAACATTTGACGAGGCATTATTAAAGGGACTGGTCGCAGCGGGATATAATATGAAAAAGAGCGGCGGCGTATTAATTTCCGTTCGTGATAGCGATAAAAAGGAAATTATCGAAGTAGCAGATAAATTCTCTAGAATGGGATTTGACATCTATGCGACGAGCGGAACAGCATCTGTGCTTAATCGCAACATGATTGCAGCGAGCCTAGCTAAGAGGCTTGCCGACGATGAGCCGAATGCAATGACACTGCTTGAAAGTGGCAAAATTGATTATGTAATTTCTACATCCGAAACAGGCAGGAAGCCCGCCCTTGATAGCGTCAAAATACGCAGAAAGACGGTAGAGCGGTCAATTGCTTGCCTAACATCACTTGATACGGCGAATGCCCTTGCTAATTGCCTAGCTATGGATAAAACCATCAAAGATGTGGAGTTAATTGATATTACCAAGATTTAGATTGATTGGCGGTGTAATATGAAGATAGGAAAATACGAGGTACGTCGTGCCTATAAATTGGCGCATATAATTATCGATATTGCGACATTGGCGGTTCTATTTGTGCTATGGGCTGTGTTTATTAATACGATGAAGGACTTGCCCAAAGAAGTACCAATACTGACAAATCATACAGGATGTGTGCTAAAATTCGCAAATAAAAGGATTTTAATCATACCTATAATAATTGCCATGATTATAACGGCACTATCAATAATAGCCGGATTTTTCCCGAATATATTTGCGTCAAGATTCGATGCTAGCAAAGATAATGCGCAGAAATTCTATGATATTATCATCGCCACGTTGAACGAAATTCGCTTGATAATCGTCATAATGATGTTCGATATCTTCTTTAAGATACTTGCCACCGTAAATGGGGGGAATTCTTCACCGCCGTTCTTCCTAATATTGTGTGTCATTGCAATTATCATCATGATAAGGATTAGAAAAAAGCAGATTAAGCGCATTGAATATGAATAGACTGTGGGAAGGATAAGACATGAACTATACTTGTGGAACATTTAAAATAACGGATAAAAAGCTAATTGCAAAAGATATTTACGATATGAGAATTCACTGTCCCGAAGTTGCAGATATTGCAACTCCCGGTCAATTCGTTCATATAAAGGCTGATGGTTTTTTCCTGCGCCGCCCTATCTCTATTTGCGAAATTTATAGCGAAGATGGGGAAATACGAATTGTATTTGAAATAAGGGGCAAGGGAACTCAGCAGATTGCCACATTGGAAATTGGCGATGAAATTGACATCATGGCGCCGCTTGGGAACGGATTCGAGATACTGCCATCGGGTAGTAAAGCCGTTTTAATCGGCGGCGGAGTCGGCACTCCCCCAATGTTAGAACTATCAAGGCTCTATGGTGAAAATGCTCACGCCATTATAGGATTCCGCACTGCTGATAAAGTCATGCTATCCTATGATTTTGCCAAAAACGGTTCAACAGTCAAAGTATGCACGGAGGACGGAACAACTGGGCATCATGGATTTGTTACCGAGCCATTGAAGAAATATCTAGAGGGAGAAAAGCCAGATATTATCTATGCTTGCGGCCCACGTGCGATGCTTGCCGCCGTGATAGAAATTGCAAAAGAACATGGTATTCGCTGCCAGGTTTCGTTAGAAGAACGCATGGGCTGCGGAGTTGGTGCCTGCCTTGGTTGCGCTTGCAAGTCAGTTAAGGACGGTGAGGAACACCTCACACATGTATGTAAAGACGGCCCAGTTTATGAAAGTGATGAGGTGATTCTATGAAGCCGAATCTGTGCGTTGATATAGCAGGAGTAAAATTTAAAAATCCCGTAATCCCCGCATCGGGTGTATATGGATTCGGTAAGGAATATGAAAGTCTTTATCCGATTTCGCGGCTTGGCGGAATATCGTGCAAGGGGACTACCCTCTACCGAAGGGATGGGAATCCGCCGCCTAGAATTGCAGAAACACCGTCGGGAGTGCTCAATTCCATCGGCTTGCAGAATCCAGGGGTAGATTATTTCATTGAACATGAGTTAAGCTATCTTAAAGATAAAGATACCACCATAATTGCAAATATTGCAGGTAGTACGGTTGAAGAAACCGTGGAGGCGGTCAAAAGGCTTGAAAACACAATTGTTGATATGATAGAACTCAATATCTCATGCCCTAATGTTAAAGAGGGCGGAGTAGCATTCGGTGTTTCGTGCGATGGCGCAGCAGGAATAACTAGGGCAGTTCGTAAAGCGACAAATAAACCGCTCATGGTAAAACTATCGCCGAATGTAACGGATATTACTTCAATAGCAAAATCCGTCGAGGCTGAGGGCGCCGATGCAATATCGCTAATTAACACATTGCTGGGAATGCGAATAGATATAAATACTAGACGACCAATTCTGCGTAACAATGTCGGCGGATTATCGGGGCCGGCAGTATTCCCGATTGCACTGCGAATGGTATGGCAAGTGGCGAATTCGGTGAATATTCCCGTTGTTGGCATGGGCGGAATTGCAACATGGGAAGATGCGATTGAAATGATGATGGCAGGGGCGAGTGCAGTACAGGTGGGAGCAATTTTATTTGCGAATCCTCTAGCGCCCATTGAGATAATTGACGGAATAGAAAAGTATTTGATCGATAACGAAATTAATTCTATTGACGAGATAGTTGGTACAGTTAAACCGTGGAGGGACTAAATTTGAAAACAACAGTTTATTTAATAAGGCATGCGGAGGCGGCAGGTAATGTAGGAGGATTTTTTCAGGGACATACGAATTCAGAACTAACCGAAAAAGGGTATAAGCAACTAGAATATCTCAAAGAAAGATGCAAGGAAATACCGTTCGAAGTTATTTATTGCAGCCCGCTAATACGCACAATTGAAACGGCTAAGGCGGTGAATTACTATCACGATTTGCCCATAAATACGCATGAGGGATTAAAAGAGATAAATGGTGGACTATTCGAGGGCAAGTTATGGGAGGATTTACCCAAACTATACCCTGAAGAATATAAATTGTGGGAAGGTAAGCATTATGAATTCGATATAGAAGACGGCGAATCCATGCGTGAAGTCTATGCTCGAATGAGGGATACAGTCACGAAAATTGCGGATGGCAACCGTGGCAAGATAATCGGCGTTGTTTCGCATGGTTGTGCGATACGCAATTTCCTTTGCTATGCGAGCGGCTATCCTATTGAGAAACTTGATGAGATGGGCTGGAGCGATAACACCGCTATCAGTTGTGTTGAATTCGACGATGAATTAAATCCTCATATTGTATTCAAGGACGATTCGCAGCATTTAGATGAAGAATCTTCTACGATGGCAAACCAGACATGGTGGAAGTAGATAATCTGTTTTAATGAAAGGAATAGCTATGAAAATAATGGCAGTAGACTTTGGTGATGCACGGACTGGACTTGCAGTATGCGATAGACTTGAATTCATGGCATCACCAGTAGGAGTAATAAATGAAAAAGATTTCGATACTTGCGTATTGCAAGTGGCTCATGCAGTAAAGGAATTCGACGTTAAAGAAGTTGTTGTAGGTCACCCGATAAATATGGACGGGAGCGAGGGCGAGCGTGCGCAAAAATGCGCCGAATTCGCAAAAAGGCTTGAAGAAAAGATAGATATTCCCGTGCATTTATGGGATGAGCGGCAAACAACAGTATCGGCAACAAACTATTTAAACATCACTAACACACGTGGTAAAAAGCGCAAGGAAATAATCGATGCGGTGGCAGCGACAATTATTTTAGAAAGCTACCTTGCGTATAGAAAGAACATCAAGGAGAAGAATTCTAATCTTTAGATTTAATCTTTTTTTTATCGCCGCCACGGTGGAATACTTCTTTCAATCCAACATAGATTAATAGGAGAGCAAATAAAGTTGTCAGCGTTTTAGAATTTAACTTGAGCGCAAGCAATGTGCCTAAAATAGCGCCGATAATCCCAAAAATGCAACATATCGGCACGTGTTTCCAGTCAATAAGCTTGTTTCTGTGATGCATTATTATTGATAATAATGCTATCGGAATAAAGAAAATCAGGTTAATTCCTTGTGCGCCGATTTGACTCATATTAGCAAAAACCGTTAGATAAATAATTAGTATAAACCCGCCCCCAAGACCTAATGAAGCGAATATTCCCGTAAAAAATGCGACGATGGTAGCAATTAGAAATTGGCTCAATTTACACTCTCCTTATTTCATTAACATTCGCAAGGCGGCAATTATTATGACGACACCGAATATCCGCCGAAGTAAGCTATTCGGAATGTTCTTTAGGAATAAGGCGCCGACTATTGCACCGACTAATCCGCCGGGGATATAGGGGAGCGCCAAAGAAATATCTAGATGCCCTTTAAGATGGTATGTCACGGCACTCACAATACTTAATGCGAGTATTATTGAGATTGAAGTTGCGTGTGCCTTTTTCGGCTCAGCGCCGCCTTTTTTTAAGAATTCTACGGCGACGATTCCACCCGATGAACCGAAAAGACCATTGAATAAACCAGCTATAACCCCCAATACTGGGTAGAAGAGCTTTTTCATCTTTTTAAAATCCCCCTTTTTAAGCATGATAATTTCGTTATATTATCTGTTCCAATTCCGCACATATACTTAATCGGAGGAAAACTAACGATTAACAAGAAATTACTTGCACGGTGCTAAACAATGTGTTACAATATTAACTATAAGGTAGAAAAGTGGTGAATAAATTGTTTTCCATGGATATAGGCATTGATTTGGGAACGGCTAACATCATAATAACTGTCGGGAAAAAAGGTGTCGTATTAGACGAACCCTCCGTTGTTGCATATAACAAACGCACCCACCAAGTTATGGAAGTTGGCGAGGCTGCATATCGAATGATAGGGAGAACACCGGAATATATTGTCGCAATTCGTCCGCTTAAAAATGGCGTAATTTCGGATAGCGATATGACGCAAAGCATGATACATGATTTTTTGCGCAAAGTGTGCGGCAATTTCCTATTCAAACCACGAGTTATTATATGTGTGCCATCCTTCATTACCGATGTAGAATCAAGAGCAGTGTTCGAGGCGGCAAGGAGTGCCGGAGCAAGAAAAGTCTATTTAATAGAGGAGCCTATCGCCGCATTATTAGGAACGGGAAAAGATATTTCGGAGGCACGTGGAAATATGATAGTCGACATCGGCGGCGGAACGACAGATGTTGCAGTTATATCTATGAGTGGTATTGTCGCAGCTAAATCCATTCGCATAGCGGGAAACAAGTTTGATGAGGCATTGATTAAATACATTAACAACAAACATAAAATTACCATTGGTGAAAAGACTGCTGAGCAAGCGAAGATGAAAATTGCAAACGTTTACGATGCTGTTGGCAAGAAAAAGATGGTCGTGAGAGGGCGGCATTTAATTGAAGGACTGCCAAGCCAAGTTGAAATTACCGATATTGAAGTAGCACGAGCATTGAAGCCCGTAGTGTCGGAAATTGTAGCCGCTATTAGGTCGGTAATGGAGCAAACACCGCCCGAACTTGTCGGTGATATTTATGATACGGGCATCACACTAACTGGCGGCGGTGCATTGCTAAATGGGCTTGATCGCTATATTGAAAGAGAGATTAATGCGCCATGTAATATTGCAGAAAATCCAATTGAATGCGTCGTTAGAGGAACAAGCGTCGCCTTCAATAAGATTGGCGAATTGCGTGATGGATTTGAGATGATCTCACAATATAAATATAAGTGATGCACATACTAAGGATTACGAATTAAAACTTCAGCCAGATTATGGTTGAAGTTTTTTTGATTTTATTGGTATAATTCTTCGGATGTTCTTTATACTATCTAATGTTAATTGCTGAGCGCAAGAACACAAATAAAAGGTAGGAGGAATTCTAATGGCAAATTTAACATCTAAAGAGTTGACTGCAATTGAAGATCAACTATCGTCAGAACAAACGATGATAAAGAAGTATCAAATGTATGCTCAGTCATGCACGGATCCTCAATTAAAGCAAAAGTGCGAACAAATCGCAATGAAGCATCAAGAACATTATCAGAAACTTTTTAACCATTTAAATTAGGAGGAAATATAATGCACAACAACCAGAACTTCGCAGATAAAGAAATGATGCAAGATGCATTAATTTCTCAAAAATTCTTAACCGATGACTATAATATTTTTACTAATGAATGTGCTACTCCCGAGGTTAGGGAATCATTCAAGTGTATCTTGAATGA
>CALLQQ010000102.1 GCA_938014915.1 uncultured Clostridia bacterium | reverse complement strand
CTCCTCCGAAAGTTGCGATAGGGCAATTTCTCGATAGGTTTCACATTCTTTTAGCAACTCACCATGCGTGCCGATGCCCATGACATTCCCTTCGTCCAGCACGATAATCTGATTTGCATCTATGATTGTGTTAATCCTCTGTGCAACGATTATTATTGTGGCATCTTTAATATTTTCCGACAAGGCTTTACGAAGCATTGAATCCGTCTTAAAATCAAGTGCAGAAAAGCTATCATCGAAGATATATATATCAGGCTTCTTAATAAGTGCTCTAGCTATTGAGAGCCGCTGCTTTTGCCCGCCCGATACATTCTGCCCGCCCTGAGCAATTTCAGTATTAATGCCGTCTTCCATTTCCGTATAGACGAAATCCGCTTGCGCTATCTTTAGCGCCTCTTTTATATCTTGCTCCGTTGCATTACTGTTACCCACCCTTAGGTTGCTTTCAATTGTACCGCTAAATAACATTCCTCTTTGCGGCACGTATCCGATTTTATCACGGAGTTCTTTTTGTGAATAGTTCTTGACGTTCACACCGTCTACTAGAACTTCTCCCTTTGTTACATCATAGAATCGTGGTATTAAATTAATTAAAGTTGACTTCCCACAGCCTGTACTGCCAATAATAGCAGTAGTTTCGCCTTTTTTAGCATGGAATGTTATATTGGATAGTACCGATTCGTCTGCATCGCCGTATGCAAAGGATACGTCTGAAAAAACTATACCGCCATCATTTGTATTTGGTTTGCTAGGATTATCAGGATCAATTATTGTCGGCGTTTCGTCCAGTACTTCAGATATTCTGCGTGCTGATACAATTGCGCGTGGTATCATAATAAAGATGAAAGTAAACATCATAAAGCCGAACATTACAATCATTGCATATTGCGTATAGGCGGAAATATCGCCGATTCTAAGTTCCCCCGCATCGACCATTTTAGCGCCTAGCCAGATTATAATAACAGTCATGAAATTCATTACAAGCTGCATTGCCGGATGCAATACTGCCATTACACGATTAACGAAGATATTCCTACCCGTTAAGTCTTTATTCGCCTTTTCGAATCGTTGCATCTCATGTTCCTCGGTATTGAGCGAACGAATTACACGAATACCCGTTAGCTGTTCCCTTGATACTAAATTCAGCCTATCAAGCAACTTTTGCAAATTGAAGAACGTCGGCATTAATTTAAACATTACAACAAGGATAAGTATGAATACTAGCGGAATCGCAACTGCAAATATCCACGATAGTCCAATATTAGTTGTGATCGCCTTATATAGTCCGCCGATGACCATGATCGGGGCGGAAATAATAAAGCGGAAGAACATCATCGTGAACATTTGAACATGCTGAATATCGTTAGTAGAGCGTGTAATTAGCGACGCCGTCGAAAACTTATCAAACTCGCTAAGAGAGAAGGACTCGACTTTTGAAAAAATATCAGTCCTCATATTTTTAGAAATAGCAGCCGACATACGTGAAGAAATTAAACTGATTAATATTACAGCAAATACGCCGATAATTGTTACTCCAAGCATCAGCGCACCATTAATCAATACATTATTGATATTTTGTTTCATTACACCGTCATCAACTATTTTCGCCATATATGTTGGCAAAGTTAAATCAGCAAATACTTGTACTCCGACCAGAAAAATCAGAGCTATTATGTGCAATACATATGGTCTATAATATTTACCTAATTTACTCATTTAATAATTTCTCCTCATTTTTAGAAAAATCGTCCGCTCTTTATTTTACGTATTGTGCCCTTTGCATCCATATCGCCAAGATATTCTACCAGTTAAAATAGTCCACTTTTTAGACTATTTGCAAGCTGTATTATACATTGTTGTCAAAATAAAGTCAAGTAACATGAGGTAAAGTTTAGCAAAAGATAGCGGTGGAATCCCACCGCTATCTTACTTACATTAAAAGATTAGTTATTTCTTTTTAAATAATGTTCCTGCTGCAAGTGTTGCCGCAATAAGTGTTACGATACCAGCACTCGATGCAGGTATTCCAGTTGTCGGGTTCGTTGTATCATTATCCGTGGCTGAAGGTACATCGTTGTTGTTATCTGCCTTCAATCCCTTTACTTCAAATGACATTGTTAATTTGGAAGCGTTCCTCCAATCGTCACCATTCGATACGTCGATTAACTTCGCCGCCCATTCGTTATAAACGTTATATTCTGTGTTTTCTTCAAGCGTTTCGTAAGTTAATTCGGGCTTACCTGTATCGCCAAAGTCGGACGGTATTGTGATGTCAAGTTCCTTGTCATCAAGCATTACCTTTTTAAGTGCAACGGTCACGTTGTCGCCCTCTGAAAGTCCTTCAAATTTGGCTTTTATAACCCATATTTTATCGAAATCAGCATCTTCGAAGCCGCCTAAATTTAGGTCAAGAACAACGTCGTGCATTCCATCTTCCTTAATTTTAGTGCTGCTAATCTCCGATTCTTCAAAGGTATTGTCCTCATTGCCAGGTCCCCAATATTGGGATTCCCAACCTTCACCCATACCGAAAACAGCATAAGCAGTTAGTTCCTTTTCCTCTGCGCTTGCTGATAAAATAGTTGCCGATAGGGCAAATGCTGATGCTAGCAACCCTGCAAGTATCTTTTTAATTTTCATTTTATCCTCCTAAATCATGTGTCATCATCTTTTGTCATGCTATTATCCAACATTTTTTAAGTGCTATCGCACTAATTTTAGTATAACCAATTTTATTGTTTTAAGGTGTAGAAAGTTTCACCACAAATTTAAAATTATCATAAAAAAACGCATAGAAATCGTTCTATGCGTTTAATCGTTCTATGCTGCCAATAAATGTTTTTCTCTTTTTAAGAGGTAGATAAGAGAATTTAAGAGATAGAGGCACATATTAACTATATAATAAATATCGTTAGATTCACTATGACTGCTATTTAGATACTGTAAATGTTTCTTCCTGATTTGCGCAATTAATTCGCTGACCGAACTAGCTCTTTGCAAAGATGATGTTGGTAATGCAGTTTTACGCAGTTTTGCATTCAATCGCCATTCATATTTTAGATGATGGCGCTTCTTATCAAAGGCATCGTTATGTGCAAGACAGAAGAAATCACTAATATAGTGGCAGAATTCGCCGAGTAGCACATTGTCGATTTTGCTTTGCTTTTGGTCGCAAATTCTATTTGCGTATTCCTCTATTTCTGCAATTTTCTCAGCAAACATTGCCGATGATGTATGCGGTTTATATAAAAGTTCTCCACTTATATCCGGCTTTAAATTACCAAAAATAAATCTATATCTACCAATAGGAATACCAATTTCTTTTTTTAAATATCTTGAAAAATGCATTCCTATACTGAAGTGCGAAAATATATTCAACTCCCCATCCTCCCTTTCTGTATATATATTACACTTTTATAACAGAAAAGTAAATAACAAAATATTGGAATTTAGTTAAGTTTACAAGAAAGATTAGTGTTATTTAGGGTTTCCGATGACTTTTGTGGGAATATATGCATCTAGGTAAAAATTTCCATCGGAAATATATAGATCTTTGACCTCCATCTCTGGCACCTTGTCAATGTATCTTTTGATATAGTTAGATACTTCAGTTTCGGCAAGTTCCTTATTAATTTCCGATGTTATATCTAACATTCCAATGCTAACTTCCTGCGGATTTACGGTAATGTTTTTATCTTTAATCGAAAATGCCGCTTCTGTATAAAAATTCACTTTAGACGGGAGTGGAATGGGGCTCATTTGCCGTGCATTAGCTAGGACAGTGTCATTTAAATTGTCAAGGTTCGCCTTTGCGCTCAGCTGAATTTGATTATCGGCAATTCTCACCTGCATATCTTCTAAATAAAAAGTATCGGGCTTTATCTCATTTATAAGAGCAGTCAATTCTTGCGGTGTAATCTCTACTTCCTTATGCTCATAATCGGAAAATTCCCAAACAAGCTCATCACCGATGGAGCCATTACGAATTATTTCAATTCCTAAACTATCTTTTGCTGCCTCAATATCTGTTTTTTCGTAACTCATACCGAGATTCTTCGGCGGAAACCATAGAATACTACCTGCAAATATAAATAAAGGTATCAGTATCACAAGCACAATGGCAATTATTACTAACCTACTGTATATCTTTCTCTTTTTTACGTTCATTTTATCACAACCAATCGTATAATTAGGAATCTACGTTCAAGACTAATATAGATTTAGTATATCAATATTGCTTTATTATGTCAAATTGCCTTAAACTATTTATAAAGGGATTTGCATCTCTACCCCATTATAATTCTTCTGATAATTTAACTAGAAATCGTTTGCATCGTACATAGCATTGTGGTACAATATACTAAAATCGCTATAAAAACAATATGAAAACGCAAGATTTTATTAAAATAAAGGGAGGGAAGGAACGAAGAATTGAACCATCAGCAATGGAAATTCTATAATGTTCCGATAGTAATGAAATTTGGAATAATGGGTCCTGGGCGAATATCAAGAAAATTTGCCGATGCAGTACTGCGCACTGAAGGAGCAAAACTTGTCGGTGTTGCATCTAAAAGCACGGAGCGGGCAAAGAAATTCGCTGAAGAATTTGCAATTAAGAATTTTTACGGCAGCTATGAAGATCTGGCAAAAAGCGATGTCGATGTTATCTATATTGGCACTACAAATAATGCTCATTACGAGAATATGATTGTAAGCATCGAAAATGGGAAGCACGTTCTATGTGAAAAGCCATTTACCTTATCGTATGACCAAACAAAGGATATATTCGAACGAGCTAGCCGACGTGGTGTTTTTGTTATGGAGGCAATGTGGTCTATATTTTTGCCCTCAACTATTAAAGCAAAGGAGATCGCCCAATCGGGTAAAATCGGCGATATTAAACAAATTGACAGTTGCATTAACTACAACAATTTAGGTGGAGATAGCGACAGAATGTTTAGTAAAGAACTTGGCGGCGGAGTTCTTTATGATTTAGGCGTGTATAATCTATGGATGTCATGTTTTTTTGCCGAATCATATCCCGATATTGTGAAAGGTGTTGCTGAACTTAATTCAAATGGTATTGATATTACCGATGTTTTGGCGGCACGATTCAGCAACGGCATTACAGCATCAATGCGTTGTGGTGGAACGTATTTCGGTAATGGGAAGTTAACTATCTATGGTACAAAAGGATGCGTCATTATGAACCGACCATTCCAAGACAGCCATTTAATAAGGGTAGAAGTCGGCGATATAGTTGAAGAATATCGCTTTGAGCATCCGAATGGATTTGTCTACGAATTGAATGAAGTTATTAAATGTATTAAAGATGGTAAGAAGCAGAGCGATATTGCATCGTGGGAGCGATCACTGAAAATTGCTGAAATTACAACGAATTTATTGAATGAATGGGCAAGTGAGAGCAATTCTTGATGAAAATTAAGTTAAACTAAATTAATTGCTTAATTTATGGTAGCACCCCCTTGCAAAACATTTTACTAAATGGTAGAATATATTTGTGTGATTTTACGATGTAACGGTTTTCATACAATACTGATGTATCGTTCACCTAAAATTATATTATGAGGAGAGATGATATGAACTACGGTTTTTTTGATGAGAAAAACAAAGAGTATGTTATTACTAAACCCAATACCCCTGCACCTTGGGCGAACTATCTTGGTTCACCAGAATATGGAGCAATTATATCAAACAATGCGGGAGGATATAGCTTTGTCAAATCTGGCGCAAACGGAAGATTGATTCGCTACCGTTTCAACGGAATGGACAAGGATCAGCCCGGCAGATATATCTATATCAAAGACAGGGAAAAAGATGATTTCTGGTCGGCTTCATGGGCGCCTGTTTGCAAGGATTTAAACGAATATGAATCCGAATGCCGCCACGGTACAGCATACACAACTATTTCAGCAAAGTATGATAATATTTCCACAGAGGCACTATATTATGTACCGCTGGATAAAACATATGAAGTTTGGCGCTTGAAAGTCACAAACAATGATTCCAAAACTAGGAAGCTTGCAACATTTGGTTATGTAGAGTTCACCAATGATGGTAACTATGAACAGGATCAAGTTAACCTACAATACTCACTATTTATTACTAAAACATATTTTAAAGAGAATATGATTTTACAAACAATCAATGAAGATGTTGGTAAAGATGAGAATGGTTCAAACAATCGTGAGAGGTTCTTTGGTTCAGTTGGCGCACCAATTTCATCGTATAACGGTGATAGGGACGCATTCGTTGGTAATTACCGCAACTATGCCAATCCAATTGCAGTTGAAACTGGTAAATGCGATAACACATTGAACTATAATACTAACTCATGTGGCGCTCTACAATCCGACATTGAGCTTGCACCCGGCGAAACAAAGGAAATTATCTACATCTTAGGACAAAGAAACGAAAGAGGCGCTAAAGAGATAATTGCTAATTATGAGAAACCGGGCATTGTCGAAAAAGAACTCGACGAATTAAAAAAATACTGGCATGATAAACTTGAAAATCTTCAAGTTCGCACTCCTGATGATAATTTCAACAATATGATTAACGTTTGGAATGCTTATCAATGCTTCATCACATTCATTTGGTCAAGAGCTGCTTCATTCCAATACTGCGGTATGAGGAACGGATTCGGTTATAGGGATACAGTTCAAGATATTCAAGGAATTATCCACCTAGCACCGGATCTAGCATATGAGCAGATCAAGTTCATGCTATCGGCACAGGTTGACAATGGTGGCGGTCTACCGCTAGTTAAATATGATCACAAGGCGGGACAGGAGAACACACCGGACGATCCTGAATACGGAGCAGAAACAGGACATCCATCATACCGTGCAGACGATGCGCTATGGCTATTCCCTACTATTCACAAGTATATTACCGAAAGCGGGAATGCAGATTTCATAGATGAAGTAGTGCCATTTGCAAACAATGGTGATGAGGGAACAGTTTATGAGCATTTAAAGAGAGCAATTAATTTCTCTATGGAAAGACTGGGCGCTAATAAAATGCCTGCTGGTCTTCATGCAGACTGGAACGATTGCTTGAGAATGGGCAAGCTTGGCGAATCGACATTCGTTGCTTTCCAATTATATTATGCTATAAAAGTTATGAAAGACTATGCAACCCAGAAAGACGATAACGAATATGTTAAGTATCTTGATGGAATTTATAACGACTTACATGAAACACTTCAAACAAAATGCTGGAACGAGGACCGCTTTATTCGTGGCATTAGAGAAGATGGCGAAATCGTTGGTAAGCGCACTGATCCTGAAGCATCAATGTGGCTGAATCCACAAAGCTGGTCCGTAATTAGTGGATGTGCAACCGAGGAGCAGGCTAAACTTGCACTCGATAGCGTATATCGTGAGCTAAATACCGATCATGGTGCTATGCTGCTATATCCATCATATATTGACCATGCATTCGACGGTGCATTAATGCACCTATTCCCTGCTACAACAAAAGAGAACGGTGGTATCTTCTCTCAATCACAAGGTTGGCTAATTCTAGCTGAAACTGAAATCGGCAGGGGCGATAGGGCATTCAAGTATTGGAAAGAAACTAGCCCATCGTCAATGAACGACAATGCTGAAGTTCGCAAGCTTGAGCCTTATGTACATGGACAATTCGTTGAAGGTAAGGACAGCCCATTCCATGGTAGGGCGCATGTGCACTGGCTAACGGGAACAGCATCAACTATAATGGTCGCTAGTACAGAAGGAATACTCGGTCTTAAGCCTGAGGCTGATGGCATTGTGATTGAACCATGTATCCCATCCGATTGGGAAGGATTCACAATGAAGAAAGTATTCAGAGGCAAGACTTTAAATGTTACAGTTGATAACTCCGCTAAGAAGCAAAAAGGCGTTAGCAAATTAGTTGTGAATGGCGAAGAAATCAACGGCAAGCTAATTCAAGAATCAATTCTAAAAGATGAAAACGAAGTTGTAATCACAATGTAGTTTCTTATAGCAGAAAACCTCCACTTTATTAAAAAGTGGAGGTTTTCTATTGAGTGTTTTATTTAGCAAATTTCTCTTTATATCTATCAATACACTTCTGAATTGTTTTCATTGCTTCCTTTGCACCTTTGACGCTTTCTAGGGCGGTTTCCTTCCCCTCTAGAGTTTTATATACGGAGAAGAAATGCGTCATCTCAGAGAAGATATGCGATGGCAATTCGTCGATGCATTTGTACGAATTATATGTTGGATCGCCGAATGGAATAGCTATTATCTTTTCGTCATTATATCCGCTATCCTCCATATGAATTACCCCGATTGGGTAACAGGATACAATCGTCATCGGATTAATCGATTCTGAACATAGCACTAGCACATCTAAAGGATCGCCATCGAATGCATAAGTTAGTGGTATAAATCCATAATTTGCTGGATAGTGCGTTGAAGTATATAGAATACGATCCATCTCTAAGAGCCCAGTTTCCTCGTCGAGTTCGTATTTAACTTTACACCCTTTAGATATTTCAATTATAGCCATAAAATTATCATGCTTAACCCTCTCCGGACGCATTGAATCCCAAATGTTCATAGTGAGCCCCTCCCATTTATTCTGTAACTCATCTTATCAATATTGTTTACTAAGTTTTATATTTATATGTAGTTATAGTATACTTCTTTTAAGGCGTAATGTCAATTATCGACCTCCCTACCCCGTATTACGGCTTAATGGAATCGTTTTGTGGAAAAAGATAGAAGTCCCCCCGAATAAGAGAACTTCTATTACAAAATGATGTATGCTGCATGAGAATCCCCGATCTTTAGTTGATGAAGATAGGTTACAATCTGAATTTACTCTGCCCAATGCATTATAATTTAGCAGCTACAAATCATGTTCTATGCACTAATCTATAATATTCTCGTCGGCTTTCCCGAATGTTATTCTTATGCCTTCCTGAATGTGGCACAAAAATAAGAAGAAACCCGTAAAAGCGAACACTAATGCAATAGCCAAAGAGAAAAGACGGAAGTCAAAAATCAGACAAAATCCCCCAACGATGAATTCAACTAAAAGGATGATTCTTGATATGAGTCTATATCGACTCTTTTCAACCGTATCAAGTGGTTTATTACTTGTTTCTACCGGTGCTAAAATCCATATAATCACGCCCGAAATTACCGCAATTACATAGACTGCATTTGTTAGCGCATCGAAATTTGAAACCAATTTAACGGATATTAACATTAATAATAGCATTAAAACTGAGACAATATAACATCCAATTCTTGTTTTTGCATGATAGCCGCCCGCATAGGTACGCAGTGGTTTATAGAATAACATGAAAATTAGAATATTAACGACGCTGTTAGTTATTATTCCAATAAACAAGATGGTCAAGAAAAAAAGTATCTTTAATAGAACAATCTCTATTCCATACCTAACAACATCGATATTCTCATCATTTACAATCGAATTCTTATGTAATATCGATACAATCCCCTCAACCACTTTATCCATAATTAGAACTTTCTAAGATTTTTAATTGCATCAGTTTGTTTTGGCTGATAATGCCACCAAACACAAGCCGAATTAGCACTTTTTACAGCTGCTCTTGTTGCTATATTTTTTACTGTGCTCATAACACCTTTTTTAACTGTTGACATATTTTCTCTCATTTAAATTCCTCCTCATGATTCTCAGTTTAAATGCTATTATAATTACAATAGAGTAATTGTAATCATTAGTCAATAGTTTTGCATTAAACGCCGAATACTTGCATTGAATGCCTAAAAAAGAAGGAATAATCGTTTTTATATTAGCCCCGCCACAACATTGGAATAGTGATTTTTACAACAAATAGTCCTTGATCAGTTTCAACATTGAAAACACCGTCATATCTTTCTACGGCTCTTTTCACATTGGAAAGTCCAAATCCTTCATGATCTTCTTTTGTAGTTAGGAATTTCCCATCGGAATCTTGCCTTACCTTTTTATACTTATTCGATATATTGACAACTAGGAAGCTATTAATCTTATGAATAGTCAACTTAATAATACGATCCTTTTCTTCTAACTCGGAGCAAGCCTCGAATGCGTTATCCAGAATATTTGCAAATATTGATGTAATATCAAGATCAGATATGAAATCTATTGATAAATCCTCAATATCTAAGATTAAATCGATATTTAACTTTTCCGCCTGTGCTAATTTGTTATTTATAATAATAGAGAGTATTTGATTAGATACTTTAAATTCAGGTGTTAGTTTGTCTAGTTCCTTATTGAGAAGCTTAGTGTACTGCATAGCGGATTCAACATAATTGTTATCGATTAACCCCTCTAGGGCTTTTATATGCTCTCTCACATCATGTGCAACGGCACGTGACATATGATATTTGTCCGACAGCTCACGATATACAGCTAACTGCATATTAGATTGCTGCCGTGCTAGCCTTAAATCATTTTTATATTGATTAGCCTTAGAAATCTTATAAATTAAATATACTATGTAAATATCAAAGGCTAGGTAAACTGCTAATAGTAGCAGCAATACAATGCCGGTGGATTTGTCTGAAATTATCGACGTTATATAGTGTAGCAGAAAAACTTCCATCCCTATTAAAATTATATAAAACAAAACCTCCTGGAGTTTTACACTGGAGAACCTATCCTTACTTATGACCATCATAAAAATTCTAAAGGCAATGAGTAGTACCAACCAATTTAATAAACAACTCGCCATCATAAGATATTTATTTGCTAGTATTGTACTTAAGTCTGTTTTTATAGTAGCGGAAAACAATAGGACTGATACCATATCGATTACTAGCATAACCAATGTTAGCAACGCATTATATAAAATAAAATACAATGACTCAAATTCGAATAACAACTTGTTTAATATACATATTGATATGAAAGTATACGCAACATTCAATATTGGTATTTTAAGCGATCCTACTATGAGCATTGAAATAATGAAGATAGCGTAAATAAAGATTTCAGTGATTTTTTTCATCGGTCTTTTCTCGTATAATGAATGAAACATGATCGTGGCAAATACATAGATAATTATTGCCGACACAATTTCAAGAATAATGTCCATAAAATTAATCCCCTTATATTAAAGATTTAAGAACGTAATTGCTTAACTCCTTTTTACATTTTGCATAACGTTGCTGTGCAACTAGAACTAGAACTCCGTTAGCCATTACAACATCATATCTCCTAATATTTTTGATATGAGCCATATTAACAACGAAACTTTTGTGAGGAGTAACAAAATTAAAAGGTTTTACAGTCTTATGTATTTCCGTAATTCCTCCCCTAATCTCAGTAGAACCAGTCTTTGTAGATACGACTATCCTCCTGTTCTCAACATACTCAAAGTAATAAATATCTTCTATATCTAGAAATACTTGTCCATTAATGCCATTGAAAGTTATGACGCATTTTTTGGATTTATGTTCCCTATACATAAAGAAATCATCCATTACCTTAAATATCCTCTCCTTAGTTACTGGCTTCAATATGTAATCGAATGGATGAACTGCAAATACATTGAGTGAATATCTACTGTGGTTAGTCACATATACGATCTTCACACTTTTTTCTTCTTTTCTAATCATCTGAGCAGTCTGAATTCCATCGAAATCTGGCATTTCAACATCAAGGAAAATTAAATCGAAAAGAATATCCTGATTTGCTAACTTCTCACCACTTGTATAGGTAAGGACTTCAAGGTTATAGTTTTTCAACTTACCATATTTGATTAAAAGTTCTTTTATTTTTTTAACTATATC
>CALLQQ010000101.1 GCA_938014915.1 uncultured Clostridia bacterium | reverse complement strand
AATTTAGGGTCAATAGGCAGTTTCGCCAAAACTTCAAGATTATACTCATTAGCAATTTCATCAATATGGCTATCGCCGAATATTTTATAGTCCTTGCCATTATCGGGGCATCTGAAATACGACATGTTTTCAACAAGTCCTATTATCGGAATATTCATCATATTCGCCATCTTAACTGCCTTAGCTACTATCATTGAAACTAGCTCTTGCGGTGATGTAACTACTATGATACCATCAACAGCCATCGATTGGAATACGGTTAACGGAACATCGCCCGTGCCCGGCGGCATATCGACAAACATAAAATCAACATCATTCCATATAACATCTGTCCAGAATTGCTTTACCATATTAGCAATAATTGGCCCTCTCCAAACTACGGGATCGGTGTCATTCTCCAGCAGCAAATTAACCGACATTATATCGATATCCGTCTTGCTCTTTACGGGGAATAATCCGAATTCGCTCGATGTTGCCTTTTCCTTTATGCCAAATGCCTTCGGTATTGACGGACCAGTTATATCGGCATCAAGTATAGCGCAGTTATAGCCCATCCTATTCATCGTTACCGCCAACATGGAAGTAACGAGCGACTTCCCGACGCCGCCTTTTCCGCTGACTACTCCAATGACTTTTCTTACACAACTCATCTCATTAAGTTTTTCAGAAAAGTCGCTTTGTTGTTCGGTCCTATCAGCGCAACTTTCCGAACAACTGCTGCAATTTTGACTGCAATTTTCGCTCATTTTTCTTTCTCCTTTAATTTTGTATTTCCACTAAATTAACCGACTACCCGCATGAAGATAATGTCTTCACCATCTCGATATAAAAACTTAACCCGTGTTCACTGCCGTATTGGTCGGATATAGCCGTATTTTCAACTAGAGTTTTAATTTTCATAGTCACCATCCTTGAAAAGGAGCGGCATCACATTATTATAAACTTCTTTAACGGCTAAACCAGATTTACAATCAACATCTACTATGGTAATGCCCCTGTTAATAGCCTGCACTGCCTCATCGTCAAAGGGAATTCCCCCAGCGAATGGTATTCCATTTTCATTACAATACTGCAATATCAGCCGTGATTTCGCTATATTGGTATCGAATTTGTTTATGCAAACTACAACCTCAATGCCGAATTTCCCCGCTGTACTTATAATTCTCTCCATATCGCTAATGCCCGACACAGATGGCTCCGCCACGATTAGAACCATATCGACTCCGCTGAGTGATGCAATAACTGGGCAACCTATTCCGGGCGATCCATCTATAATGGCAAGTGGTGCGGATTCTGCCACCGATTTCATCTGTTTCTTAACTTCAGTAACTAGCATCCCCGATGTACCACTGCCCATTTTAAGCTGCGCCGTTGAGAATACTTCATCATCACTTTGATATAGCATTAATTCGCCCGCTACTGACGGATCTAGGGAAATAGCATTCGTCGGACAGACAAGTTCACATACGCCGCAACCCTCACACGCAAATTCATCGACTTTATAATATTCATCTATTGTGATAGCATCAAATCTACAATGCTGAATGCATTTATCGCACTGAATACATAGCTCTGCATTAATTCTTGCCTTATCCATACCATAATAATCACTTTTCTTAGGTGGTGAAATCTGCTCAGTTATTAGATGAAGATTCGGTGCGTCAACATCGCAATCGGCATAAGCCCTCGCTTTAGATAGTTTAATTAGCGCACTCGCTACGGTAGTTTTCCCCGTGCCGCCTTTCCCACTAAGAATTAGAAGTTGTTTCATATGCTACCTCCCTTTTCAAAGAGTCAAGCAACGATGAAAATAATTTGCGGTATTCATCACTTTCTCTAACTGCTACTTCAGCATTTGAATTTATCTTACCTAATTCAGTATCGAATGGAATCTTGCCTAATATCTTAATTCCCCTATCAATGCAAAATTGCTCGGCAGGATTTTCACCGTCGATGCTTTTATTGAGAACGACTCCGAACGGCTTTTCAAAAAGCATTACAAGCTCATACACCATATTAAGGTTATGCACACCGAATATCGTCGGTTCCGCCACTAATACGCAGTAATCAGCATCTTTAATGCTGTCCATTACAACGCAAGCACTGCCGGGCGGACAATCGACGAATATCATTTCATTCGTGCTGGATATATCGCCATCTTGCAATCTATTTATAATTGGCACTCCCGACGGTTCCCCAGTATTCAATATCCCGGAACGAACTTCCACCTGATTTGAATTGCCTATTTCGATTTTTCCTACAACTTTCTCCCGTTCAGTCAGAGCATCTTTCGCACATACTATAACACAACCGCCGCAAGAATGGCAAATATCATCAAAAACGATTAGCTTATCATTAATATGTGCAAGTGCATTAAATCTGCAAAAGTCAACGCACTTCCTGCATCCGTCGCAAATATCATTATCCACATACGGTATTGGCACAGTTACTTCTTCAGTTTTTACATTTTCCGGTTTTAAGAGTAGATGACCATTCGGTTCTTCAACATCGCAATCTATATATGTTGAAGGCTCCGCCGATGCGGCTAGATTGACCGAAACAAGCGTTTTCCCCGTTCCGCCCTTACCACTTAGGACAGCTATTTTCATCTTATTTGCCCCCATGATTATGGAATCCCGCGTGGATTTCATCTAACAAAGATAACTCCCCACTAATGAATGCATTGATATTATCTATAACAGAACTATCATTAGTTTTATAGATCTTAATATTAGCAGCTTTGATTACATTCGCCGCATTCTCGCCGCAACGTGGCGTTAATAGGCAGTCTACTTTATTATCAACTATCAGCTGTGCCGCCTTAATTCCTGCACCACCTGCACTATCGGCAGTCGTATTCTTAATATATATACTATCTTCCTTATCGGTATTGTATATCATAAAATAAGGCGCACGGCCGAAAGATATACATACATTTGATTTGATATTCTTATCATCAACTGGTATTGCTATATTCATAATTTCCCCCAATCAACACCTAACAAAATTGTTAAGTGATGTTTCTTCTATTCCTTTGTCGGCGGCATCCTACACCGCAACCTTGTTCAAATTCATCACAAAGTCGGTATTCGCCACCTTCGATTAAAAGCACTTTACCATTAACTAATGACTCCGCTAATTTCCTGCGTGCTTCTATATAGATACCCTGAACGGTGGTACGTGCAACATTCATCTGTTTCGCACATTCTTCCTGAGTTAGCCCCTCTAAGTCGATAAGCCTGATAGTTTCGTACTCGTCTACCGTCATCTTTACAAATATATCCTTGTTGGCGGATAAATCAAGTGGTCCGAACCTTTTACTATCTGGTAGGCTGCATACTTTTCGCCATTTTCTAGGTCTTGCCATGCTTTCACCCCATTTCAATGTAGATGGCGCCCAAGCGTCCCTGGGCTTTTCCCTCTACACTAACTGCAAGTCATTGCTAACTTTTCGATTACACAATTCTTCCTTTAGTTAGATTCGCTTCCGCTCATATTCTGCCTGACCCCAAATCCACGGCAACGGCCGAATCCTCGCCCCATTCCTTGCCTTTTGGCAAATCTTGTGAATCTCGACGTTTCACCAGAACAGGGACCTAGACCTCTGCCAGTTTTTGCGCCCTCGCCCAATGGGCCAGTTGCATCTCTTCTTGGCATAGTATCACCTCCAATTAGTTTATGACATATGTCAACATCTACTCTTATTATACACCATTAATGACATATGTCAATATCTATTTTAAAAAAATGCTCCGTTTTTATACATCGGAGCATTAATTCTAGGATTATTTCTAAATAATGGCATTAGCGTACTAGATTCGCAAGCTTAATTTGCTAGTGTCTTATTCATCGTTTCCGACATTATTAGCATTAATGCGGCTAGGGCAAGCAAGTATATTGGGTACAATCCGATATGTATATTATCCGCAATAAGCCCGAATAGCGGCGGCATGAAAGTTGTTCCGACATAGGCGCTTGCCATCTGTATCCCTATGATGGATTGGGAATTCTCCTTGCCGAAATTCGCTGGCGTTGCGTGAATTACTGATGGGTATACCGGCGCACAACCGAGCCCGATTATGATTAGTCCTGCTAATGCTATCGTGCTATTCACGGTGGGAATTCCAACTAATACGACACCGAGCATTATTATTAAAATGCCATATCTAATCAGCAATTTGTCCCCGACTCTATCGGCAATAAAGCCGCTGAGTAAGCGCCCTACCGTAATGCCGACGAAAAACAGCGATGCAAATTTTGCCGCCGTATCGGTATCTACTCCACGGAATTCTACTAAATAGCTGCTTGCCCAAAATCCCGTTGTAGATTCAAGCGCACAATATCCGAAGAAGGTGAGCAAGACGAATTTTACTCCCTTAATATTAAGCGATTGAATGAGCCCGACATCAACTGACGAATCGGCGGATTCACCTGCTAGACTTGATTTCCTCCATAGGGGTAAACTAACGAAGAAAATTGCAGTTAGAACGAATTGCACTAATGCAATTATGCCAAAACCGCCAGTCCAGCCATAATCTTTAGTGAGGCAGTAACCCATTATATAAGGGCCTGCTGATGCTCCCACTCCCCAGAAGCAATGCAGCCAACTCATATGACGTGATGCGTAGTGAAGTGCAACATAGTTATTCAGTGCGGCATCGACTGCGCCCGCTCCAAGTCCATATGGAATTGCCCAAATGCAAAGGGCGACGATGGATTTTGAAATTGAGAAGCCGAACATTGCAACGGCCGTCATCAATACGCTTACCGCTGTAACAAGCCCCGTTCCAAACTTCCGTGTCAATTTGCCTGAGAATAGGCTGGATATTATTGTGCCGCCAGAAATTATCATTGTTACTATGCCGATTAGCGAAATTGGCGCATTAAATTGCTGATGCATTACTGGCCATGCCGAACCGAGCAAAGCGTCGGGCAGTCCTAGGCTGATAAAAGCTATATATATAATTGCAAGCAATAGCGAATACATTAACAGTCCTCCAATGTTTTTGTAGATGAAAAGTAATTATGTTAGTAAAATCGCAGTCATGTAGTATTTGCGAATTGACGCCCATTCATTATATATCTTTCCTCTTATATAGTCAATTTCTAAATATAAAACAATCTCTAACCAAAAATGTTTCCTTGATTAGAGATTGCTTTTTTGTTTTATAATTTTATTGGTTCGATACATTGGCGGTTGCCGCATTGCTTTATAAATCACTCGGCAGGCGCAAGCTCCCACGTGGCGAAAGTGAAATTTCCATCGCTTTTATACCGTCGGGCATACAGGATCGCTTGAACTGATTCGCATAGAACCGCTTAAAATACGACTTCACCGTATTCTCAATGGTTTCATCTGGGAAATCGCCTTCGAATGTCGCTTTCAACATCTGGGCAATCTTCTCCTCCGAGAATCCGAATTTTATTTGGTGGTATAGTATGAAGTCTATAATTTCATAGTTGCCGACAATGCTTTCCGTAACTTGTTCCTGCTCCCCGTCATCGTTTATCGGGAGGAGTTCGGGGCTAATTGGCGCATCGGCAATATCGTGGAGTACGTCCGCCAACTGTGAATTATCACATTGATCGGCATAATGCCGAATAAGCTCACGCACCGTCGTTTTAGGAATTGAGGAATTCACATTATACATACTCATATGGTCGCCGCCATATGTTGAGAATCCTATTGCTATCTCAGATAAATCCGATGTTCCAACAACGATTGAACCGTATTTATTTGCAATATTCATCAGCAGCATTGCACGTTGCCTAGCCTGTGCATTTTCATATGTCGTATCGGGAGAAAAATCATGATCTATCATTTTAAGCCCGTCCGTCACTGCGTCTTTAATATTTATCTCTATCGAATTGCAACCGAGCAAATCCATCAGTACATTGCCATTCTTATATGATTTCTTCGTTGTGCCAAAGCACGGCATTGTAACAGCATGGATCTTATTAGTGGGTAGTCCCATCTTTTTCATTGCATTATGGCACACTAGGAGTGACAATGTTGAATCAAGTCCGCCGGATATGCCTATTGTTAAGCTCCTAGCTTTTGCGCCTTCCATTCGTCTGATTAATCCCATCGTCTGAATTTCAAACACTTCTGACAAGAAGTCTTTTACCCCGCCCTTTTCAGGTAGGAATGGCGTTTTACTTCGTGCCTTTATCGGTAGTGAATATTCATTCATTTCAAATCGGATATAGCTATAATCACTATCGACAACACTGCTGAATATGCCCTCATTCCTACGTAATCCAGCAATTTCTTGCAAGTCTATAATTTCAGTTAATACTCCAATATCCTCGCTTGTCACTGTGTCCATTGCCGCGATAATTTTATCGGAAGAATAATATAGGTCGGTGGTAGATTCGCCATGTGCACCACTTGAATATAGGTATGCACATTTTAATCTCTGGCTATTTGCGGTGACAATTCGCTCTATCCTAGCCGATTCCCCTGCGTGAATTGCACTTGCCGCCAAATTACATATCAGATTAGCGCCAGCAATCGAATGTGATGCCGACGGCGATATAGGAGCAAGCATATCATGTGAAATTTCAATGCCGAATGTGAATTCCTTCATATTCTGACAAGCAAAAAGCAACTGCGTGCCGAACTTCACATCATTGCCGAACACCGATACCATGATATTGGTAGGGAGATTAAGCCCACTAGTGAAATATCTACCCTCATAATTATGATGGTAATTAGGAATATGACTCTTTGGCACAATGCCAAGTATCGCACCTCTATATATGACGATAGCGCAATTATATAGCGCACCGTTTATAAGCATTGGCGCACCGACAATGGTTATCACATCTAATGTTTTAGACTCATTAATTAATAAGCGGATAGCCTCCCCCGATGCGGAAATTAGTTCACTCGTTAAGAATAAATCGGCGCAAGTATAGCCCGTTAGTGATAGTTCACTAAATAGCAGCAAATTGACATTATCGGCATTAGCCGATTTCATTAACTCAATATGATTTTTAGCATTCTCTATTGGTTGTGCGATTTTAACAGGTATTTCTGCCAACATTACTTTTAATGAACCGTACCTCATGATAGCCTCCTTTTGCGATTTCCTTAAGCTCTTTACCATTTATTTTACAACTATTCTATAACGATTGCAAGCTAATCGGCATTATCTACTAGGACTTTTAGCACGTTCGGCTTGATACGTCTTGCAATATATATGAATGGTGTATCGAGCAAGCTAACAAATACCTTAAATAGATAGGTTGAGAAAATCAAGTTGATAATCGTCTTGAAATCAAATATGCCGACAAATGCAAGTAATGTAAATAGTGCCGAATCAAATAGCTGCGCAATTAAAGTAGCGCCATTATTCCTTAGCCATAGATGTTTGCCGTTCGTCAATTCCTTAATTTTTAGGTATAGCCAAATGTCAACCTGCTGCATTATTGCAAATGTAACTAAACTTGCAATGCATAGACGGGGCGACAGTCCGAAAATTGTCTGTAATGCGGGACTGGCAAAATCCTCTGCATTAGGTATGAAAATAAGCATTATCTGCGTCATTATCGTAAATGCTAAAAGTGCAAAAAAGCCAACATGGACCGTGAGCTTTGCATCCCTCCTGCTGTGATTTTCACTCAAGATATCAGTAGCAAGATAGCTTGTACCATATAGGGCATTACCTAATGTGACAGGCATGCCGAACATTGTGACTAACTTCAATGCTTCAATATTCGCAAGTACCATCGCAAATGAGATCCAGCAGTAAAGCCCGACTTTACCAAATAACTTGTAGGATAATAGCATTAGCGAAAAATATACTACTATGCTAATAAAAAAATATAATTCATTCATATTAGATTCTCCTTGTTTTTCTTAAGTGGTTACCAAGGCAACACTTTAATTTTATAATAGTTTTCTTTAAAATAACCTAAGGGAACGCTAAAAGCATTCCCTTAGAATCAAATATCATTTTTGATTTCTACGCTTTATTGATCGAACCAAATAGCTCCATCTTCTCTTTAACTGTAACTTTAATTGCCTCCGTACCTGGTGCTAATAATTTCCTCGGGTCAAAGCCTTTGCCGACTTTATCCTTACCCTCTTCGATATATTTGCGTGTAGCTTCAGCGAATGCCCATTGACACTCTGTATTTACGTTGATTTTACATACACCTAGGGAGATTGCTTTCTGAATCATTTCTTCAGATATTCCCGTGCCGCCATGGAGTACTAGAGGCATATCGCCCGTTAGTTCTTTAATTTTTGCTAGTACATCAAAATCAAGTCCTGCCCAATTATCAGGATATTGACCGTGGATATTACCAATTCCAGCGGCTAGCATTGTAACGCCAAGATCTGCAATAGCCTTACATTCGTTTGGATCTGCAACTTCGCCCGTTCCAACGACGCCATCTTCTTCGCCGCCGATTGAGCCAACTTCCGCCTCGATTGAGATGCCTTTGCTATCGCAAATTCGAACTAACTCGCTTGTTTTAGCGATATTCTCATCAATATCATAGTGCGAACCATCGAACATTACCGATGAGAATCCAGCATCAATACATTCTAATGCTCCCTCATAACTACCATGGTCAAGATGTAGCGCAACTGGTACTGTGATGCCCAGCCCCTCTAACATACCATTCACCATGCCTACAACGGCCTTATAGCCGCCCATATACTTCCCTGCTCCCTCAGAAACACCAAGTATAACTGGCGATTTGTTCTCCTGCGCTGTTAGCAAAATTGCCTTAGTCCATTCAAGATTGTTAATGTTGAACTGACCGACGGAATATTTGCCCTCTCTTGCCTTATCTAGCATTTCCTTAGCTGAAACTAACATTTGTCGTCCTCCTATATTAAAAATAAAATTGCCTACCTACTTATTATAATGTATCATGCCGCAAAAATCAATCATTTTGTGAAATTAATATCAGCACTCGTTCTCGCATAATGAAAAAGATATTGCTGGGCAATGCCTGCGTGCGATGTCATGAATTGCGGTATCCCATCGGGGTAGAAATTCTCCATCACTCTTTTCATCCATATATCTAGGGGGAATGCATCCACCTTATAAAAGCCAAAAAGCAACACACATTCAGCAACTTTAGGACCTACGCCGTATATCTTCATCAATTCCCCCCGTCCATCTTCGGTCGGCATTTGCGTTATCGCTCCCAGATTCACTTCACCGGTATGCACTTTTTGAGCGGCATCAATTATGTATTTTGCACGGAATCCCGCACGTAATGGCGATAGATCTTCTACCGATAAAGAAGAGAGCCTTTTTGCCGTGGGGAATGCGTATATCCCGCCTAAATCCTCGCCATAATACTGGCATAGCCGTGAAATTATCCCCTTAATTCGTGGTATGTTATTGTTCGCCGATATGATGAAAGAAATTAATGTCTCCCACGAATCCTGCCGCAGTAGCCGTATCCCCGGTGCGAATTTACACGCCTGCTCCATGATGGGATCCTGCGAAAATCTTCTTTTTAATTCTTTATAATCAGTAGCTAAATCAAAATAGTTGTACCAGAATTCAAGGAATTCCTCCTCGCTAACATTGTGTAATCTGAACTTATTGCCATGTGCTGAAATATGTAAAGCATAATGCGATGCAACACCGCTATAACTGCCATCGTCATTCTTAGCGAATCTGAATGCTTGCCCACAATCAAGCGTTTCATCAAGATTGAAATCCTCTTGATAGAGAATTATATCATTCCCATCTACAATATATTCCATTTACTTCTCCTTTTCGCAAGAATTCGTTGAAGAATCCTCGCCGACATGAATATTTAATATAATTATACTAAGATAGTATTAAATAGGCAAATGCAATATTTAGAAAGGATGTTTCCCGATGAGAGAAAGTTTATTAACTATACCAATTAGTGAGGTATTTGAGCCAAAATGCGGTTGCCCGATATGCAGAATGTATAATACGTTGGAGGATAGATGCGGCGAATACATCATGGGTGCTGCTATGATGGAATCCGATATACGTATGGAAACTAATCGGCTGGGCTTCTGTAAAGATCATTTTGATCTTCTTTTAAAGCAACGCAACCGCCTCTCCCTAGCGCTAATGCTTGATACGCATTTAAATGAGATAAAGAAAAACATCTTTGATAAAAAGGGATTGTTTGCGGCAAAAGATGCCAAAGCAAGGAAAATTGAAGAACTAGAGAATAGCTGCTTTGTATGTAGTAAAATCAGCTGGGGAATGGAGCGAATGCTCATCACCGTTGTTACACTTTTCTTTGAGGAAAAGAACTTCCGCTCATTATTTAATGAGCAGGAAATGCTATGCATGCCGCATTATCGAATGTTATGTGAAACAGCATTGCAAAAACTATCTAAGAAAGAAGCGCCAATTTTCATAAAGGCGGCAACGGAGCTAATTGAAAATTATCTTAATACGCTCAATTCCGATATTCACCACTACTGTTCAATGTATGATTATCGCAATTCAGGTCCCGATGCAGATTGGGGCAACTCGAAAGACTCAATTGAGCGTGCAATCGGCTTTCTAACTGCGCAAGTTATGAATGATTGAATTAAATTTGCTTATAAGTAAAGAGTGTTTACTAATTAATATTATCTGAACTTTCGTTCTTTCTACGGAGAGTTTAATTGCCTTTCCACAACATATTAAACTTTCAACGAAAAAGCTAAATGCGATAAAACAAGGAGTTTTCAACCTTTTCCACAGGGTTTTCAACATTTAAACTTGCATTTCAATGTTTTTGGGGAGAGTTTTCAACAAAGTATTAGAATCTTAATCTACAAACTGTATAAAAGGGCTCGCCTTTGTCAAAAATATACATACTACATTGTTTTTATGAGATTTTGTAACAATGTGTGAATATCTTGCCGATTTGAGAGGTGGAGTTTTTTAATATGGTTAAAGGCGTTAGCAAATGTGTCATAGAAGTTAACAATACCGATAGCGAATATTTTGAGCGTGCAATTCTCTTTGTGCGACCGGAAAAACAAGATACTCATGATGATATCGTTAATTATCAAGCAATTAGGTATCTTAAAAGTCTGGGTGCGGATAAAAAGCGTAACAACGCAAAGAAGAAAGTCTATATGTTTATTATGAAACTTGCTTTAATGGGATCAGCTGGTGCATTAGTTGCATTTATATTAATGAATATATGAGGTTTTTACATCGTGGTAGTTGTGCTTTTATGATGATCTATGCTATAATATTAAGAAAGTATATTTTGCACGAAGTTTAGTTATTGTAGTTTTGCTAGTGTTCAATAGTGAACATTATATTAGATGCTTAAATTCTTGAACTCCGTTCAAATAAAATTAGTTTAGGATGAAAAATATGCATAGTGGAGATAAAAACCCAAAAGGCAACAAAGACAGTAAAAAAGATAGCGCAATTATAATCGGGCGGAATCCTGTATTAGAGGCGCTTAGTTCAGAACAAGAAATTGACACCATATATATTAATGGTGATGGTGGCACTCTTGCAAAAATTATTGCTATCGGAATTCAAAAAGGAATTGTAGTTAAAAAGGTGAGCACGCAGAAGCTTGCCTCTCTTTGCGTTAATGCAAATTCTGAAAGTACCAATCATCAGGGAGTCGTTGCAACGATTGCTTATGCTGAATATTCAAGTATTGATAGAATGTTTGAGTTTGCAAAAGAAAAGGATGTTCCCCCATTTATTATAATTGCTGACGGCATAGAAGATACTCATAATTTAGGTGCAATTATAAGATCGGCTGAAGCCGCAGGTGCGCACGGATTGATAATTCCTAAAAGGAGGAGCGCATCGCTGAATGCGACTGTATATAAAACTTCTGCTGGTGCGGCAAGTGTCCTCCCCATTGCAAGGGTTGCGAATATCTCCAGTGCTATTGAGGGATTAAAACAGCGTGGAATGTGGATATACGGTGCGGATATGGGCGGTGAACAATGGGACTGTGTCAATTATGATGGCAATGTTGCAATTGTAATCGGGTCGGAGGGTAAGGGCATAAGCAGACTTGTTAAAGAGAAATGCGACTTCCTCGTTAGTTTGCCAATGTTAGGGCGAATTAATTCGCTCAATGCATCGGTAGCGGCAGGAATCATAATGTACGAAGTTGTAAGGCAGAGGATTAAGACACATTAGTTATTATAAATGAACACATCTACTAAACCCATGATAAGGAGAGTTCGATCATGACAGGAAATAAGGGCTTTTCAGTTGACGATATTCTTAATGAAATCGAATCTAGTGACAGCCGTGCCAGAAATACAGCGAACGATGATTTCGATATTGATGAAATACTAAATTTTAAACCTAATAAGATGACCGCTCCATCTAATGTTAGCGATCCACCAACTTCTGCTGGTGTTAAATCACAAAAGCCGAATAAGCAGCAATCACGTGGCAAGATCGACGCAGAGCCAAGTAAAAGCATAAAAGAACGCCCCATTGAAATTGGAGGCGGTATTTCTATTGACGATGCTGGGCAAATTCCTCCTAAAAAGGCAGCCGAAAATAATAAAAATGCCTTCAAAGTAGAAAAACTAATTAAAATAGATGAGGCCCCACCACCCGCTCCTAAAAAGATTGAAAAAGCGGCTCAAGAAGAAAAAGCCGATACGTTGCATAGCAGTATCTCGGGCAC
>CALLQQ010000100.1 GCA_938014915.1 uncultured Clostridia bacterium | reverse complement strand
ATCTTCAATTACGTCAGCTTTTTCCACCTTTTTAGGGGATATGAAATCGGACAGGAATATAAGCGCAACACCGACAAGACCCAATGTAACGATGATTTTTATACCTTTTTCACCCGTAAGGTTCTTAATTATATCATTTTTTGAGAATATGCCTTTTTTGCTATCCATCGCTTTCCACCTCCAGAATATCTACCTGAATTTCAGTATCTTCACCGACCTCCTTTATAATAGCGGCTTTTACCGCTCCAGTATCTGCATTATTACTAATTAAAACTCGAACTTCATTAATAGATATGCTGTATTCCTCAGATATATCCACATTTACTGAAATTTTATCAACGGCAACGCCTTTTTCCTCAAGCACTTTAATAAGAGCCGATTCAAGATTTGTAGTAAAGTGTGATTTCAAATACGAATTTGCCTGCTCCTCTATTCTTGCATATTCGATGCTCTCGATCAGCTCATTATTAGCACTAACGGGGATGCTGATTTCGCCCCTAGCAAATGGGGATATTACGCCAAGAATGAATACTAACGACACTAATACTCTAATTTGCTTTTCATATGTCCCACTGGGCACCATCATTTTATATATCGCTAGTCCAATCCCTGCTAAGCAGAGTGTTGTAACCAGTTCCTTAAATGCATCCATCGTATACACTTCCTATCTATTTACATTTCTACGTTGCCGTTTGCCCCGTCATTAGCATAATTGTTGTTGAAATTATTAGCATTAGTGTTGTGCTAACTAATAATGCAATAATTATCGACAGTGTCGCTGAGCAACTTTTAAATAGACTTGACAATTTCGCCGTGCCGAATATATCCGATACAATGCCCGCTAACGAAATTGAGCCTTTTATCATCACTACATATATTATCGTCGGTAACATCGTCATCGCTCCTGCTACTATCCCGAATCCGCCGATGCTAGCTTTTAGAATTCCCATGCTACCCTGCACCGTATTGAGCGCCTCGGATAATGCTCCCCCGACAACTGGAACAAATGCGCTAATGGCAAATTTCGTTGCCTTGAGCGCTAGTGTATCGGTAGCCGTTCCGACGAAGCTTTGCACTGTTAAAAGACCTACGAATATTGTCATGATAATGCCAAGCCCCCACATTGTAATGCTCTTGATGGCATTGGCTAAACTTATTAGATTGAGTTCGGGCATTATCGAACCAACTATTGATAATGCTAGGAAACTGCCGATCATTGGTACGAATACTGTTGATGTCATCTGCGAAATTATTTGCGCCGCTCCGAAAACTATCGTATTATAAACTGTTGCCGATGTAATGTTGCCACCGACCGCTAAAACGCTTGAAAAAATCGGTACATATAGTAACATGAAGTTGCTCCCATCGTGGAGTGTTTGCGTTGCCTGGGATATGCAATCTCCAATTTGCACGGTGAGAATCGTCGAAGATGCAATAACTCCCACTATGCCGAACGTATCGCTTAGGCTTGATTTTGGCACTGTATCCTGCATACTTTCTAGCAGTGAACACAGTATCACAACACCGATTAATGATGCTAGTAGTTTGATGGGTAGAGTAATTCTATCTTTCGCCATTGCGAATAGGTCATGGAGCAATTTACCGGGCGATAATGACATTAGCCCTGCTGAATCTTCCGCAGATATGCTATTCTCACTTAAATAATCCCTTGCCTCGTCGGGGATTGCCTCACCTAACTCGTCCATGCCCTCAATACTCTCGATATCCATACCATCATTATGCACCTGTGCATTAACGGTGAGGGGTAATATAATATGTAATGTAAGTATTATAAACATAGATAGTATTTTTTTCATTTTACTTCCCCCTTTAAAAAGGTGTCTTTACATTTCAATTAGATTTGTTACGACATCTCCAAGCCGTGTAAAGAGTGGCAATGCTAGTATTAGGATTGCAACTTTACCAGCTAATTCAAGCTTCGCCGCTATCGCCGATTCTCCTGCATCTTTACAACTGTCGCAAGCTATCTGCGTCAAATAGCATATTCCAAGCGATTTAAGAAGTATTGCCATAATTTCGCCGCTCTGTTCAACACGTGAGAGCAACATTCTAATAGCATCGAATATCGGCGATACATATGCCATTACAACAATGAGCATTGCTATTCCTGCGGCGATAGAGATGAACATGCTGTATTCCGGCTTATATTGTTTTAGGATAATGCTCATTACAGTAGCAACAATTGCTATTGCTATTAAGGCTGTAATATTCATTTTTACCCCCTATTGCTATCACCAAAGATTAAACATCGTTTTTATTGTTTCAAATAGGCTATTTATCTGCGTTATAATCATCATTAATACTACTATTAATCCTGCTAATGTTGTCATCATTGCTTGTTCCTCCCTGCCTGAGCGAATAAGCAATTGGTTAAGAACTGCAACAATTATCCCGATTGTAGCTATCTTGAAAATTAAATCAACTTCCATCCTGCGCCATTCCTTTCAACTTAAGAATGTGAATTCTCATCAAATTAATATTATTGCTATACCCACCCCGATTAGGGCGCCTAGATTGCGATACATTTTACCCTTATTATGTTTTTCTTCAATTGCTGATTTTAGACTGCGGGATAACATATCACGGTATAGTGATAATGTGCTGATTTGCCCATCTATATCGCTTTTGCCTAGCTCATTGCCCACTGATATTAGAATTTTAATATCATCTTCTTTCAAGCTAGTTTGATCCTTACTTGAGTCAATGGCATTACTCCAAGCAATGGAGAAGTCCCTCTCATTTTCGATATGCTCGCTAAGTGTCCCGATAAACCTCAGCGGCTCAAGTCCTTTGCTAGATTCTAGTGCGCACGCAAGTTCGTATACGGGTAATGCCCTATACCGAATTTGTAACGACAATTCTTCTATCATAACTATTGATGCTTCAAGCTCTCGCACTCTCTTGCTCAATCTCAATGAAAGTAAAATCCCTATCAGTGTTCCCGCTAGTATAATCAAGCTTATTCCTATTATTTTTGTCATTGTGTGAAACCACCTTAATTCTCGATTTTATTCGTCCTATATTTGCACCACTATCAAGCAGGATAATCTCCGTAAATACACCACATTCGATCAACTTCATTATATGCTTTCTTTTATATAATTCGTCAACGCTCCCAGCATGAGCAGATGCAATTATATTGACTCCCGAATTAACGCTGGACATTAATTCTTTGCATTCGTCTTCATTGCCAATTTCGTCACACACGATTACCTGCGGCGACATTACCCGAATCGCAGTTAATATGCCTATTGGCTTCGGATAGCCATCGAATACATCGCTGAATCTGCCAATATCGTTTTGCGGTTCCCCGCGGTATACTGCCGCTATCTCACCACGTTCATCAATGATTGATAGTTTATAAATCCCGCCTAATTGCCTGCATATATCACGTAAAATCGTGGTCTTGCCGCATGTTGGTGGTCCGACTAGTAGCAGCCCCTTTGGACCTGATGCAAGTGATTCTTTCATTATATTGTCGGCACTGCCAAGCACTTGCCTAGCTATCCTGATATTGAGCCCTGAAATATCTTTTATCGTTTCGACTCCGCCGGATTTTATAATTGCCGATGCGCTAATGCCTACCCTATGCCCACCCTTTACCGTTATATAGCTCTGCATTAACTCCTGTTGATAGCTGTGGAATGAATATTCGCATATGTAGTTAAAACATTCATTAATGTCGCTGCTATCTATTACTATATTCTGCACTTGAGCAAATTCGCTAATATCATATTCCCTGCCCTTAATGCAAATCGATGGGGCACGTCCTATACGAATACGGACCTCTTGCACTTCATTTTTTATCGAAGGGGGAAGTCCGACGATCTGCATACGTACTCTTGATGGAATATATTTAATTGCCTGCTCGAATGGTGATAAATCTATCATCTAATCCACCTGCCTTGCTAAAATATATGCATGCTTGTACTGGCTTAGAACATTTTTTATAATGAAGTGCAATGTAGTCCATGTGCTAATTTAAATCTAATTTGACGAATATTGTCCTTTTGTGTGGAAAATATGATTTTATTGTGTTATAATGTAAATGTTTTAATGCAACAAATATAAAAATAGTAGGGTTATGGTGGTGAATTCATGCACGATTTTATTATCAACGATGCCGTCGACATAGTCGATGATTGCAAAGATGAAGTGCGCTCCCGATGCTCTAATAAGGATGCTCATAAACGCAGAAAATTCTATATATTCATCCTGATATATTGCTTTATTGCGGCGGCGCTGATAATTCTATATAATATGAGGACATCGCATATTCTTGCTGGTGCCACAGTTAACTACGTTAATCCTACTAATAAGCCCGATATAAATACAGCTACCACGGCGGAACACATTAATTTATATATAAATATTAATACTGCTAATATTGAGGAGCTTATGGCTTTGAACGGAATTGGGGAAGAATTGGCCGGGCGGATAGTTAGCTATCGTGAGGAATTCGGCTTATTTAAATCTATTGAAGATATTAAGAATGTAAAAGGCATCGGCGAAAAGTTATTTGATAAAATTAAGCTATTTATATATGTTGACTATATACCGGACACTAATTCTAATTCCAATTCGAACTCCGCTACATATCCATCGTCTATTCCGATAGTAACTGATACGACGACGGTGAGGAAGATATCTTTCCCCATCGATATCAACACTGCCACGGTGGATGAATTGACGCAGCTAAAAGGAATCGGCGAAGTAATTGCCAATCGCATTATAGACTATCGTGAGCATGTTGCGCCATTCGGCGATGAATCCGATATAATGAATGTGAGCGGCATCGGGGAGGCTACTTATAGGAATATCAAAGGCTATATATTCGTCAGCAATAAATATCGAACTACCCCAACCACTGCAACAACCACAACGCAAAAGGCATCTCTGCCACGCAATAAAGATGAATCCGCCACCACTGCGACTACCACGACTATACCCCGAATTGGCTCGATTGAAATTAATACCGCAACGTATTCACAGCTAATGACGATACCGGATATGACGGAAGAAATAGCCAATGGGATTCTACACCATGTTGAAAATGCCTTTTTCTTTAATAATGTTTATGAGTTATTATTGATTCCAGAAGTCGGGAATGAGAAGTTTAATCTAATCAGTAAATACTTCTATGTCGATACAAAATACGCAGAAGAATTTAAGAAGCAGCAAGAAATGAACGATATTCTTGATAGGGAGAGTCAGCAACATTAAGTTGAATACAAAACACCACTATGTGATACTATTCACATAGTGGTGTTATTATTTCTTCCTTTTACTTTTATACGGTATTTCCTTGGAATTGGCTATTGTATAACGATGCGTAGAAGCCATCAAGATCAATTAATTCATCATGACTACCCTGTTCAACAATATCACCATCACGCATTACAAGTATGATATCAGCATCACGGATTGTCGATAGCCTATGCGCTATGATGAAGCTCGTTCGGCCTTTCATTAAATTATCCATAGCACGTTGAATTCGCAGCTCCGTTCTTGTATCGACGGAACTTGTCGCTTCATCAAGTATTAGAATCCGTGGATTAGTGAGCACTGCTCTAGCGATAGTCATAAGTTGCTTTTGCCCACCTGAAATATTGCTTGCCTCTTCATTTATCTGCATATCATAGCCATCTGGATTTGTTCTAATAAAGTGATCTACATAGGCAACTTTGGCAGCATTGCAAATATCCTCATCAGTTGCATCAAGATTGCCGTATGCTATGTTCTCCTTAATTGTGCCACTGAATAGCCATGTATCCTGCAATACCATGCCGAACATTGCTCTTAGATCTGCTCGGCGCATATCACGTATATCTACACCATCGACTAAAATAGCACCATCGTCCACATCGTAAAACCTCATTAGCAAATTAATGAGTGTTGTCTTCCCCGCTCCTGTCGGTCCAACGATTGCTACCCTTTGCCCCGATTTTACTTTGATAGAAACATTATTGATTATTGTTCTGTCCTCATCGTATCCGAATTTAATGTTCCTAAATTCGACATTGCCTTGTGGATTTTCCAGCAGAATGGGCGATTCGGGATCTTGGGGCTCTTCATCTTGTTCGAGGAATTCAAATACTCTTTCCGCTGCCGCCATTGTTGCTTGAAGCACATTGGCAATATTTGCGGTTTGCGTTATAGGTTGATTGAATTGGCGGATATACACGATGAAAGCAGCAATTTCGCCTATGCCGATGACTCTCCTTATTGCGAGCCATCCGCCGACGATACTCACCGCAACATAGCCAAGATTCCCTACGAAGCGCACTATCGGCATTATTAGCCCGGATAGAAAGTTTGCTTTCCATCCGCTATCGTATAGCTTATCATTAACATCGTTAAAGGCTGAAATTGAGCTGTCCTCCATATTGAATGCCTTTACAATATTATGCGCAGAATACATTTCCTCAACATAGCCATTGATTTCACCGAGGGTTTCTTGCTGGGTTTTGAAATGCTTTTGCGACTTTTTGACAATTACTTTAACGAAATATACTGATAGCGGTACCGTGAGCAATGCTATTAGCGTCATTAAAGGGCTAACGATTATCATCATTGTTAAGATGCCAACAATAGTAATCACCGATGTTATTAGCTGGGTGAAAATCTGCTGCATTGAATTGCTGACTGTATCGACATCATTCGTGATACGGCTCAGCGTATCACCGTGAGAGTTAGAATCAAAATACCTTAATGGCATTTTGTTTATCTTTGCTGCAATATTCTGGCGCATCTCATATGAAATTTTCTGCGCTATATCAACAGTGATATAGCCTTGTAAAAATGTGAACAATGCGCTCATTAGGTAGATTACTACTAATGTAGATATAACATTACCTATGAATCCGAAGTCTATCTTCGTTGCATTTTCTATGCTCTGTTGTATGCTATTGGTAATTTTAATCTGCATGAATGGACCAACAAGCGAAAATATTGTGCCAAGAATCGCAAACACTGTAACTAACACAAGTAGCAATATATACGGCCTTATATATGAAAGAAGTTTTCTAAACGTACCTTTGAAGTCCTTAGCTTTTGCACCGGGCATCATTGCCATTGGTCCCCCTCCGCCCGGTCCACGTGGTCTTCTGCGAGGTTGAGTATTGTTTTTATTTTCGTTCATTAAGCTCCTCCTCCGAAAGTTGCGATAGGGCAATTTCACGATAGGTTTCGCATTCTTTCAATAGCTCCTCATGTGTGCCGATCCCCATTATCTTCCCCTCATCTAATACGATAATTTGGTGAGCATCTACA
>CALLQQ010000099.1 GCA_938014915.1 uncultured Clostridia bacterium | reverse complement strand
TTCTCAGCATCACTCTTGGCATATACTGCCGTATTGCCGACGTAACCAGCAACAGAATACTTTTCCACGGTTCTTAATGAATATATAGAATAATTTCCCGACCTATCTCTCCCTTCCATGAGGGATCTGCTTTCTTGGGTTCGGATAAAATAAGAATGAAAATGACCGTATGCATCAATCGCATCATATCCATTAGAAAACACAAAAAACTCAAAATGCAAATCATCATTTTCAGTTCCAATGCTTTGAATTAAGCCGGGACCGTATGATTTATCTGCATAATTATGCGTTGTGTCTTTGACCACATAACCATAGGAGGTTAAAACTTCATTGATTTGCTTTAATGTCGCAGGTGTTTTTGGTACTGATGCGGATTTAAGTGAAAAATATATAATCAAGATAAGTACTATAAACATAATAATTGAGCGTATATATTCGCCAACAGAGTAAGTTTCTTTCCTAGTTGAACGAATATATTCACCAATAGAGTGGGTCTCTTTCATCATTAGCCTCCCTTTATTATAAGGCATTAATTCCATAAGAATTCCTTCATATAACGTATTCTATTGTACTATACTTGCATATCTATTACAAGTATAGCTTTGTTTTGTAACAAATGCAACAATTACATTAACAAAGAATGCACCACAGCCGAACGTTTATCACTTTTATGGCTGTGGTGTGTTCCACTAAACTACATTAAATTGTTGTGTACGATGCCCATCTTCGAGTTGCACACAATATAGAACTTCGTAATTGCAATAAAAAACCCCATAAAGCCCTATAATAAAGGCTTTACGAGGTTTTATGCTGGTTGGGGTGGTAGGATTCGAACCCACGAAATGGCGGAGTCAGAGTCCGCTGCCTTACCGCTTGGCTACACCCCAATGTTTTTTCTCAACTTTTTAATTATAGCACATCGAAAAATAGAAGTCAATAAATATAAGAAAAAAACCGACTCACAAATAAAATAGTGAGCCGGTTTTAATAGAATTATAAAGGTTTTCTAGTTTAGTGCAATTATAGCCAGCCACGGAGCTTAGCAGCATTTGCAACACGTTCAATTGCAATTACATAAGCAGCATCACGCATATATAGTCCCTTTTCCTGAGCTAAATTGTGGACCGCATGGAATGCCGATGTCATCTTAGCATCAAGCTTCTCAAATACTTCCTCTATTGGCCAGAAGTAATTCATATTACATTGAATCTGCTCAAAATAACTGCACGTTACGCCGCCAGCATTACATAAAAAGTCGGGAACAAGATAAATATTCTTCTCTTTTATAAGCTCATCGCAATCCGGCGTTGTAGGTCCGTTAGCACCTTCACAAATTACTTTTACTTGGTTGCTAATCTTACCAAATGTATCGGGTGTAATTTGATTTTCCAATGCGCAAGGTAGAAGAATATCAACATCTTGAGCAATCCAGTCGCCACCGTCTAGAATCTCACAGCCGAATTCCTTAGCTTTTTCCTTATCAATGGAGCCGAATTTATCTTTAATTGATACCATTTTTTCAATATCCATGCCGTCTTTATTACGGAACGTATATGCCTTTTTATCAACATTATCCCAACTCGAAATTGCTATAACTTTGCCGCCCATTTCGCTATAAAGACGTGCTGCATATTCGGCAACATTCCCGAATCCTTGAATGCTTGCAGTCGTCTTTGCAATATCAATTTCCATTGTTTTAAGCGCTTCACGGAGTGTGTAGATAACACCGTATCCTGTTGCTTGCGTCCTGCCAAGTGAACCGCCCATTCCAACAGGCTTGCCCGTTATTGCGCCCGGATAATGCCCACCACTGATGGTTTCGTACTCATCTAACATCCATAGCATGTGTTGCGCATTAGACATCACGTCTGGCGCAGGCACATCTATAACTGGTCCAATCGCTTTATAAACTTGTCTTACATAGCCACGGCAAAGCCTCTCCTGCTCAGCTAGTGACATCTCACGTGGGTCGCAAACAATTCCGCCTTTACCGCCGCCGAGTGGTATATCGACAACTGCGCATTTCCAAGTCATCCACATTGACAATGCCTTTACCGTATCGGCAGTTTCTTCTGGATGGAAGCGAATCCCGCCTTTTATCGGGCCACGTGCATCATTATGATGTACCCTAAAAGCATTAAAAACTTTCGTTGTGCCGTCGTCCATTTTCACGGGAATTGTGAAATGATATTCACGGCTTGGTTGCCTTAAAAGTTCACGAGCCGATTGCTCTAAATCTACCATATTAGCTACATTATCAAATTGAGTTTGTGCATTTTCATAAGGATTATAATCAGTTTTTGCCATTCGTATTTCTCCTAATCTTAAATTTTTATCACTTTAATTTACAATAATTATACCACCAATTAGAGTATATTGCAACTTGTTTTGCACATTAATTTTAGCAATTCTCTTGATGCACTACATTAATTATAAAAGCAAATTTTGTTGGATAACCTAATGTATATCGGGGAAAATATCTCAAGGAGGTATCAAAATGAAGAAAATTACAACGACAATTGCAACATTCACGGTGGCGCTATTATTAACGTTAACGTCTTTTGCACAAAGTACAACTTACACCGTTAGAGGCGGCGATTCCTTATGGAAAATTGCCGTTAAATATGAAATTGGAATTTCTGAATTGATAAAGGCGAATCCGCAAATAAAAAACCCGAACTTAATTTATGTAGGACAAAAGATTAATATACCGCAGGAAAGCTCATTAAAATCTTTCGAAGATGAAGTGGTGCGGCTTATTAACATTGAAAGAACGAATCGGGGCATACCAGCATTGCAACCGCATTGGGAACTATCAAGAGTTGCGAGGTGCAAATCACAGGACATGATAGATAAGAATTACTTCGCTCACACATCGCCAACTTATGGCACGCCTTTCACAATGATGCAAAACTTCGGACTTAGATTTTCGTCGGCGGCGGAGAACATTGCATACGGGCAACGAACAGCGAAGGAAGTTGTGGCTGCATGGATGAATTCGCCCGGTCATAGGGAGAATATCTTGTCACGTTCATACACGCATACTGGAGTGGGTGCGGCGAAAAAGGCAAATGGCACATTATATTGGACACAAATGTTCATGAAACCATATTAGCAATTCCGATATAATTCGTCATCAAAATACGATGGCGAATTATTTATATTGTAGATATCTAATCACTTCCCCCCTACCCTTTTTGAGAAAATCTTTATTATTTCTTAATTTTAAACCGATCCTTTCCCTTTACATTCCGCCTAAAACATAGTATAATATAGGGTGTAGGTAAAAAAATTGTGCAAATCTTTTGGAGGTGATTTTATGGATACTGTTCCCGAACGCTTGCGACTGAGTGTTATTTTGCGTTCAAATCAAACTGCATCCATTATCCATCACCGCATTCTACTGAAGTAATTTTTCAAAAACATGACTTCTTTGCTATGTTTTGTTGCTTTTATGCTAGATGACTTTTTTATGCGTGATGGTAGTACATCTTTTGTGCAACAAATAATAGTAGGGAGGTTTTTTTATGGATT
>CALLQQ010000098.1 GCA_938014915.1 uncultured Clostridia bacterium | reverse complement strand
GTGCTAACTACATTCGTGAAAGCTAAGCTTAATTGTGGACAAGTTAGAGGACCGGTACAAATTGGATTCGCAAGGAGTGTTGATCCAATAGTACAGCAGGAAATAACAATTACACGTGTTGCCATAACTACTGAAAAAGATGCTTTAAAGAAAGAAACTGAAATGGGTAGAAAGCACATTATTCCATATGCACTTTATCGTGTAGAAGGGTATATATCTGCTAATCTAGCTAGGAAGTCGACTGGCTTTTCAGAAGCGGATTTAGAACTATTATGGGACTCAATAATAAATATGTTTGAGCATGATAGATCTGCAGCTAGGGGCAATATGAATGTGAGGGAACTTATCGTATTTAAACATTCAAGCGAACTAGGCGAATGCCCTGCGTATAAATTGTTTGACACTATAACAGTAAAAAGGAAAGATGAAAGCACGCCGCCTCGTTCATATCACGATTATGAAGTTACAATTGATGAAGATAGTATTCCGTCAAGTGTTGAATTAACAAGGATGATATAATGGAATATAGGGAAGAGGACTTCCTTCAACTTTCCGGTATCCAACATTTTGCTTTCTGCCGGCGCCAATGGGCATTAATTCATATTGAGCAACAATGGCAGGAGAACTTACGAACTATTGAAGGCGCAATTCTCCATGAGCGTGCCCATGATAAGTTTTTCACAGAAAAACGCGGCGATGTACTAATATCGAGAGGGATGGCAATCTTCTCAAGAAGCCTTGGATTCAGCGGTGAATGCGATATTGTAGAATTCCATAGTTCGAAGCATGGTGTTAGCATTTTTGGTAGGGATGGGCAATATTTCCCCATCCCTATTGAGTATAAACGTGGCAAACCAAAGGAGAACGATGCGGACATACTCCAACTATGCGCACAGGCTATATGCCTAGAAGAAATGTTACTATGCAATGTTGATGTCGGGTACTTATTCTATGGGCAGACGAATAGAAGGCTTGAGGTGCAAATTACTGAACAATTGAGAAATAGAGTTGGTGCAATGTCCGAAGAGATGCACGAATACTACAAGAAAAGATACACTCCAAAGGTAAAGCAATCAAAAGCATGTTCATCGTGCTCACTTAAAGATGTATGTATACCAAAACTATCTAGTATAGAAACAACAAAGCAATACATACAAAGGCGTATAAAGGAGGGGGTCGAATGAGAAAGTTATTAAATACACTCTACATAACAACTCCTGACACATATCTATCTTTAGATGGCGAGAATGTAGTCGTCTTAATTGATGATGAGGAGGATATGAGAGTTCCAATTCATGTTCTTGAAGGAATAGTAACTACTGGATATACCGGAGCGAGCCCCGCCCTAATGGGCGCTTGCGCCAAAAACAATGTATCACTTTGTTTCTTGACGAAGAATGGCAGATTTCTAGCACGTGTTGTTGGTCAAGTAAAAGGTAATGTTACTTTGAGAAAGACACAGTACACGTATTCAGATAACGAGTATATCAGCCTGCAGATCGCAAAAAACTTTATTATTGGTAAGCTATTTAACTCCAGGTGGGTGTTAGAAAGAACAGTGAGAGATCATGCACTTAGAGTGGATGTCGACAAGCTCAAAGATGTATCTAATTCATTAGCAAATTCAATTGGACTAGTAATGGAATGTGAAACGCTTGAGCAATTAAGGGGATTTGAAGGAGAGGCGGCGAGCCAATATTTCGGTGTCCTAGATGATTTAATATTACAAAACAAGACTGACTTTTATTTAAAAGGCAGGAACAAAAGACCTCCCCTCGATAATGTGAACGCTATGCTCTCATTCGTGTACACGCTCCTAGCTAATGACATTGCCAGTGCCCTTGAAACAGTTGGATTAGATGCTTATATTGGATTTCTACATAGGGATAGACCGGGCAGGGTTTCATTAGCACTTGATCTTATGGAGGAATTTCGCTCTATATATGCAGACAGATTCGTGATATCGTTGGTAAACAGGAAAATGGTGAGGAGCAAAGGCTTTATTAAAAAAGAGAACGGTTCCGTAATTATGGACGATGATACGAGAAAGATTATTTTAAAAGCATGGCAGGAAAGAAAGCAAGATACGATTACTCATCCGTTTTTAAAAGTAAAGTTAGAATGGGGTCTAGTTCCTTATGCTCAGGCATTGTTGCTTGCTAGATATATAAGGGGCGATATTGATGAATACCCTCCATTCATGTGGAAGTAGGTGATATAATGATGGTACTGATAACCTACGATGTTAACACTATGGATGCAGCTGGAAGAAAGCGCCTTAGACAAGTTGCGAAGCAATGTGTTAACTACGGTCAAAGGGTGCAAAATTCTGTGTTTGAATGTATTTTTGATGATGCAAAATGCAGAGAGGTTAAGTATATCTTAGAGAATATAATTGATAAAGAAAAGGATAGTTTACGGTTTTACTATCTAGGTAATAACTATAAAAACAAAGTTGAACACATTGGCATTAAACCTTCTATTGATATGGAAGGCGTGCTTATATTATGAGTGCGAATGTGAAGCTAGCATAATAAACTGACATCATTCGCACTAAAAAACGACGAAACAGTGCTATAAAAATCATGATTTTATCTTAATTTTATATGTGCTACCGTAAGATTTGTTATTATGACACAAAATATGCTATAATATAAGAAAGTGCTTGTGCACTTTTGCTGTCGTCCCTCATGCGAGGGACGTGGATTGAAATCTAATGCATTAAGGCAACTAAGGTCGTCAAAAGGGTCGTCCCTCATGCGAGGGACGTGGATTGAAATAGCCGCCTCATTAATTACGAGC
>CALLQQ010000097.1 GCA_938014915.1 uncultured Clostridia bacterium | reverse complement strand
GTATTTTTATCTAGGATAGTTACACTTCCGATAAATTTGATATGTTGCACTTCCGAGTTGCGATAAAGCATGGAACAAGAAGAACTAAAATGCAACCGAAAAAGTATATATATGAAAATCCAAGCGAAACAATCGGTTCGCTAAAAATAACGGTATAGTGCAGCCAAATCAGCGAATTCGCCATAGGTAATGCCCACATCAAAGGTGAATCAATGGACGCCGCCGCCATACCAATGGCGATGATGGCAATGCTAGCGAACAATCCAGCCTTTTTAAAACTGAGCATCTTAAAGAGGAATAGTATTAAGATTATCACCATCAAATATAGGGATAGCAAGATATATGTGTGCAGTGCCGCCTTTAAGATAGGTATTTGATTATATAAATTTGACGGTAAAAGCTGCGATGCAAAGCTCCCGATTTCATCGGGGAAATGGTAGTCGTATGTTCTGACAACTTCACTCCAGTTTTGACCCCATTTTGTTCTGCCGACGACAAAAAGAATTGAACCAAGCGCAACAATGCTAATAAAAGTTATAATACTCATTATTCCATAAAGTACTTGCCCTAAAAACCAATTAGTTTTACCAGTTCTCTTTATAAAAAATAGCGTATTCCCATTTATAACGGGGAAGTCGCTCATTAAAACAAGGAAAACGGCGGGTAAAAACAAAATTAGCAAGCTTGAATTGCCGACAGCGATAAACGGTTCAAGTGTGTGCAACGGGCTCCCCATCTTTGACGATTGTTCTATTAGCGGCTCAACCGCAAGCGTCTTTATAAAAATGAGCATTACGGCAATGGTGAGCATTCGTGGATTGAGAATCCAACTTAGATATTGAGTTTTTGCGGTTGACCATATTGTGCGTGGCTTAATACTACTCACCTAAATCAAGCCTCCTATTCATTATTAAACTGAATATCACATATGCAATCATCGCATAAACCAAATTAGCAACGACGATTTTTACGATATAATCATAATACAAAAATAAATTTTGAGTGGCGTTAGTATCGAATATGATTAAGAAATCTTGCAATAACCTATCAGGATTTTCATTATTCATATATAGGTTATGTGAAACTTTGTTCATAGTTTGGTCTACTAAATACTTCGCTAAAAAGGGAATACAGATAATAACATAAATATTCCTCGATATTGCTGCAAGCACCAATACGGGAATAGAAGATATCGCTCCATATAGGAAAAATTCGAATAAACGTGGAACGATCAGCCCAACAGAACCGAATTTCTCATATAAACTAGCCATTTTCGGCTCCGTGAATGCGAGCGATTCTATAAAGGAATCCTGCAATTCTGTCGAATACTCCGATATAGATGGAAACATAAAGTGGACAGCTATACCGAATAAGATGTGACCGATTAGAATAGCTAGTCCACCCGCTAAAAAAGCCGACAAGAATTTGCCGACATTATAGGTAAATTTGCTTGTTCTTATAGTCGAGTATCTAATCATTTTCGAATTGCGCTCATCACAGAATAGGGGAACGAACGAAAAAGAGGCAATTATCGGAATAAAAAGAATTACCCATTGACTAATATTTACCCTAAAAGCATTTAGAGAGCAGTAATCGATATTTTCAAGAAGTTCGCCCCTAGAATGTCTTATGAAAACTGTAAAAACCGACAAATTCTCACTAGTAACATAATCGTAGGAAAGCCCATATGTAAAACAAAGAAGGAATGTAATTATAACACAACTACAAAAACCGAAGCTAGTAAAAACTTTCTTCAGTTCAGTTTTTACAATTCGAATCAATTCCATAAGCATCTCCCCGCTAAATCGCCATCGTATAGTATCTTAATTCGCCCGTCACCGCATCAACATATGTATGATAACTTAGCTTATCGTTTTCGTTAACGGCGATTACCTTCCAAACTGGGTTTGCAATTTCTGCATCGCTATCGTCATCTTGCTCACGCGAATATACAAGCTCAACGCTATCTATATCGAACATAACTCCTGCCGATAGCTTATTGCTGACAATATCGATTGCAGCCTCCAGCCCTAGTATCTTCTTAATCGGCTCGCCAATATGCTCAATGTTCTGGCACTTCTCATCGCCTACCCAAAAGTCAATATCATCACTCTCTATCATGAATGATTCTCGCATATCGTATTGATAATTTTTTTTGTTCGACATTTCCGACCTTGCTCGCCCGGACATTATATAATCAAATGGTATTCCATCATATTTCTTTCTTAATAAAAAGCAATATCCGAATACATCGTCTTTTACTTTATACACATGCACCTCGGGTATATCGATACCTATATCTGGGTTAGTGTCATACGGCAGTCCGTTCATAAAGAAATCTTCTGCAAAAGCTACTGCATCTTTAATAGACATTTCTTTATCTAATAACTGATAACTTTCATCTTTTAGCTGCGAAGTTAAATATGTAGCCTCAAGTTCAAATACATACATAGGCTGCCAGCCAGCGAGATATGACTTACCATCATTGAGCCTAGCCGCTTTACCTTTATTAATTCGTGGCATCGAGTTGGGGTTGCTTATTAAAAAATATACATCGTCATTATTTATGCCATAGGTATCAGTTTCATACATTAATGCATAAAATCCCAACTCTTCATTAAGGTACTCCGCCATATGGTTCTTTAGGCTTGGGTTTGAGAATCTTGATATCTCCTCACCAGTATCTGGATCTTCATATGTGTACGTATCTGGTTCATCACTATAGAAAAAGTCACTTAGAATATATATATTATCTTCATCATATTGTTGACTGGGGGAAAGTTCCTTAGCTATTTCTATAAACTCATCTAAAAATTCTTCTCTAGAGATGGGGTCGTACGGCGTTATTTTAATATTATGTACTTCTTCTATATTGGGGAAGTTAATATCAAAATCATTGAAATTTAGATTCTTATATTCTTTTTGTTTAATTTTATTAAGATCATTCAAGATATTATTATATATTTCAGACAAGGTTTTCAGACCACTTTCATCAATATCAGTACCGTCATTTTTATTAGAAAAGACATTACATGATGTTAGGATTAACGCACATATTAAAATTGGTATAATTCGTTTCATGATATTCTCCTAAAAATAAATAATAATCTTCCCGATTAAAATAGGTAAACTTAGACAAGGCACAACCTCTCTATACATACTTTACCATATGTTCATGTATGTGTCAAGCGAATTTAGAAAAATACTATATATATTATGAAAAATCAAAGCGGAAAATGTGTATAAAGCGCATATTAAAATATAAGATCACTAACCTTGATGTAATTCAATTAATTATTATATATATAATAATTCGTGGTAGATATTGTTTTTTTGGCGATATCACGTTATAATATAAATAGTTGCTTTAATTTTACCAATATAAGCTTAAAATTAATGACAAGGAGAAAGAAATATGTTTAAAGATTTAATGGATACGATCGGTTTCGTTAAGGGGTACGACAATGAGGTTGGGGAGGCTATGGCGTCGGAGCTAAAACGCCAACGCAGAAATCTTGAACTTATAGCGAGTGAGAATATTGTATCTCCTGCTGTAATGGCGGCGATGGGTTCGGTACTGACTAATAAATATGCTGAAGGTTATCCGGGCAAGCGCTATTATGGTGGATGCGAATATGTAGACATCGTCGAAACAATTGCTATCGACCGTGCAAAGGAATTGTTCGGCGCCGAATATGCGAATGTGCAAACTCACTCCGGAGCGCAAGCAAATACCGCAGTATATTTTGCATTACTTGAGCCGGGGGATACAGTATTAGGTATGAATTTAGCGCATGGGGGGCATTTAACTCATGGCTCTCCAGTTAATTTATCGGGCAAGTACTTCAACTTTATTCCTTACGGTGTAGAAGATGATGACAACAAAATTGATTATGATAAGGTAATGCAGATCGCAGTTGAGAATAAGCCGAAGATGATTGTAGCAGGCGCAAGTGCATATGCTAGGGAAATTGACTTTGAGCAGCTATCCAAAATAGCCAAAGCGGTCGATGCTTATTTCATGGTGGATATGGCGCATATTGCAGGATTAGTTGCGGCTGGGCTCCACCAATCGCCCGTGCCGTATGCGGACGTGGTTACTACAACAACTCACAAAACACTGAGAGGACCACGTGGCGGTCTGATATTAGCTAAAGAGGAATTCGCAAGGAAGCTAAATTCTGCCGTATTCCCGGGAATTCAAGGTGGGCCGTTAATGCACATCATAGCTGCTAAGGCTGTTTGCTTTAAAGAGGCTCTATCACCTGAATTTAAAGAATACCAAAAGAATGTCGTTGCCAATGCTAAAGCACTTGCAGAGGGAATGCTTGATAAAGGCTTCAAGCTTGTATCCGGTGGAACGGACAACCATCTAATGCTTGTCGACTTACGACCATTCAATATAACGGGGAAAGAACTTGAGCATCGGCTAGACGAGGTATATATTACAGTAAATAAAAATGCCATTCCAAACGATCCACAAAGCCCCTTTGTAACAAGTGGTATCAGGATTGGCACACCTGCCGTCACAACAAGAGGACTGGGCACTGATGATATGAAGACAATTGCAGAGTTAATATATCTCACGGCTACGGATTTTGAAAAAAGTGCCGATAATATTAGAAAACAGGTAAATGATATTTGCACAAAATATCCGCTTTATGAATAGAGAGGTTGAATTTAATGCCCTCACCATTGGCAGATAAAATTCGTCCCACCACCCTTGATGAGGTGGTGGGACAAACCCATATCCTAGGGGAAGGCAAGCCGCTCCGTAAAATTATCGAATCGGCAAGAATACCGAACATGATTTTTTACGGCCCCTCAGGAATTGGAAAAACGACAGTAGCAAGAATAATAGCGAACTCATCTAATATGAGAATGCATAAATTAAACGGCACTTCCGCCTCAATTGCCGATATTAGGGAAGTTGTAGCCGAGGTATCAACATTTGCAGGTAATAATGGTATTTTGCTATTCCTAGATGAAATCCAATACTTGAATAAAAAGCAGCAACAGAGTTTGCTTGAATATATCGAAAGTGGGGATATTACTCTAATCGCCTCCACGACCGAAAATCCATATTTCTACATTTATAATGCAATACTTAGCCGCTCTACTGTGTTTGAATTCAGCCCAGTAAAAGAGGAAGATATTGCATCTGCTTTAGTGCGTGCATTAGAATATGCTGGGGGGGAGCTAAAGCGTGATTTTACATTAGAAGATGGCGTAATAGAACACATTTCTAAAGGTTGCGGTGGCGATGTTAGAAAAGCCATTAATACGATTGAGATATGCGCATTATCAGCAGAGATAAAAGACGATAAATATCATATCACACTTAATCTTGCACGTGAATTAACGCAGCGCAGCTCAATGAGGTATGATCGTGACGGTGACGAGCATTATGATCTGCTATCCGCATTTCAGAAGTCAATTCGTGGTTCGGACGAAAATGCAGCCTTGCACTATATGGCAAGGCTGATTGAAGCAGATGATTTAATTTCAATTTGTAGAAGACTGCTTGTGATAGCATCCGAAGACATTGGACTTGCTTACCCTAATGCTATTACTGTTGTAAAATCATGTGTTGATGCGGCGAATCAGCTAGGATTCCCTGAAGCAAGGATTCCCCTTGCTCAAGCCGTGATTCTTCTTTGCACCGCACCGAAGTCAAATACCGCAATTAATGCCATTGATGCCGCTATTGCCGATATACGTGATGGCAATACTGGCGATATTCCCATGCATATTCGTGATAGCCATTATGACGGCGCCCAGAAGATGGGCAGGGGGATAGAATACAAATATCCGCCCAACTACCCGAATTCCTATGTTGAGCAGCAGTATTTACCCGATGCTTTAAAGGATAGGAAGTATTATGAATTCGGCGATAATAAAATCGAAAATGCGGCAAGAGCATATAGAAAAAGAATAACGAAATAGCCTATTCAAAGTTGCTTTCGATTAATTTTGTAGAATTATCTGTTGAGTAGCGCCAATTGTCTATGTGGCCATCATTTATGTAATACCGCATTTCCCCAGCGGGATAAGCGGCGTCGAACACATCTACAATTATCAGCTTTACTTTCATTTTATCGGGGATTATAGCTTTAATATAAACACTAGCATGTTGCCCCACGGTTACATTTTCTTTTGGCTCAGCCAGCCCCGCTAGATTCGGTGATAACTCAATAAAAATGCCATAATTCTCAACAGAACGGACAATTCCGGCGACAGTTTCGCCCGCACTGAATTCACTTGCATTTTCCTCCCATGTACCTAGCAATTCCTTATGTGTAAGGAATACACGACCACTATCCTCTACCGACTTTACGATGGTGAAAATATCTTGACCCGGTGCGAATCTATCGGACGGGTGTGATATCCTCGATATTGATATTGCGTCAATTGGAATAAGTGATGGAATACCGCACCCAATATCAACAAAGCTACCGAATTGTTCTAAATGCGTCACTCTCGCCGGTATAACATCACCCGGCTTTAGCTTTGTAATATAGTTCTTCATGCAATCTAGTTGCACCGATTTCCTTGACAATACGGCATAGAGATTATCATTCTCATCACGCTTAAAATCAGTCACCCTAAAGCAAACTGCCTTATTTACTTTTGAGATTAATGCTATATCCCGTGTAGTCCCGTCATCAATTCCAATAGCGCCCTCACTCCTCGGAATAATGCCTTTAATACAATCCAAGTCAACGATTAGATTGTGTTCACTGTCGCAAATTATAGCTCGCCCCTCTAGAATACGTCCAGTTAACATACATTCTTGTAAACTCCGCACAGATTTTAAAGCGTTCTTGTTTTCAACGGTATCGAATAAAATTCCTTCAGGCATATAGTTCGACATTTTTCTACCTCCCGACACTGCAACATATTTGATAATAAAATGATTATCTGTAATAGTTATGCCGCATAATACAGAAATAGAATAGAATTAACGAATAAACTATTCCCTATGGATTTTCAAACCGCCGAGCCCTGTCAATAGCCGTGATGTTTCTTTTATAGCGACATCATTGCCATATACTTCAATGATAGCCTCAGTCCCGTATTCGACATCGCTATAATTATAATTCCCTCTGCTATTTACGGCAGGGCTAATATTAGCGGCGCCAGTACTAACGGGGAAGTATGTTCCGCTGTAGTTAAGAGCATCTACATTATAAGGTGATAATATCCCTGTTCTACTATCATCGTCGAATGCACCGATATTCTTACTATGGATGGAAATTTTGCTAACATCGTCGATATTGTGCTTAATCGCACGTGCGGCTAATTCAGCCGCATCAACGGAGGCGAATTCGGCAGTAATTTTTGTATACATTGAGGATTCCCCTTTCCAAATCTTATCATGTCTCTATTATTCTAAATTAAATTCAAATTATTATAGAAAATATTTGCCTTTTAACCGCCGATAATGGTATAATACTATTCTAAGACAATTTTTATTAAAGGAGAGTCATATATGGATGTAAAGGTTGGCGATATCGTTCGCATGAAAAAGCAACATCCATGTGGATGTAGTGATTTTAAGATTCTAAGGATCGGAATGGATTTTAAATTGAAATGTCAAAAATGCGATAGGGAATTTATGATTCCACGTAACAAAGCCGTAAAAAGCATAAAGCATATCATAAAAGATGAAATAAATTAATTTTAGGAGAGTTTATATGTACGAAAAACTCAAACTGGCAGAAGAAAGATATAATGAAATTAGCGAGAAACTAACATTGCCCGATGTTATTAGCGATAACAACCAATACCGTGAATTGATGAAGGAATATAAATCGCTAACACCATTGATAGATGCCTTCAAAGAATATACTAAGCATAAAGATAGCTTTGAAGAAGCGCAAGAATTGCTTGATTCGGGCGGACTTGACAAAGACTTCAGGGAAATGGTGCAAGCCGAATATGATGAAAGTAGGCACAAGATGGAGGAGCTCAGCGAGCAGCTCAAGATTCTTCTACTCCCCAAAGATCCGGACGATGATAGGAATGTTATCATCGAGATTAGAGGGGGAGCAGGTGGAGAAGAAGCATCACTCTTTGCGGCGTCCCTATTGAGAATGTACAGTATGTATGCCGAAACAAAAAGATGGAAAGTAGAAATGATAAATGCCAATGAAACCGAACTTGGCGGAATTAAAGAAGTTAGCTTTAGTATCGAGGGCGAAGGGGCATATGCTAAGTTGAAATACGAGAGCGGTGTTCACAGAGTCCAGCGTGTTCCCGAAACTGAATCGCAGGGAAGAATTCACACTTCGACTGTTACAGTTGCGGTATTGCCAGAGGCAGAAGATGTTGAAATTGATATTAATCCTGCCGATATTCAAACGGATACATTCAGAGCAAGTGGGGCGGGCGGCCAGCACGTAAATAAAACTGAATCGGCAATTAGATTAACCCACGTTCCGACCGGTATAGTAGTCGAATGTCAGGACGAGCGGAGTCAGCATAAGAATCGTGATAAAGCAATGAAAGTTCTGCGTTCTAAGCTATATGAAGCGAAGCTTGCCGAGCAACATGAAAAAATTGCGTCCGAACGTAAAATACAAGTCGGCACTGGTGATAGATCCGAGAGGATACGCACATATAATTATCCGCAAGGTAGATTAACCGACCATAGAATTAATCTTACTTTATACCGACTTGAAGAAATTCTTGATGGTAACCTTGATGAAGTATTTGACGCACTTGCAATGGCGGATAACGCATCAAAGTTAGCGTCACAGGAGCAGTAATTATATTAATAAAAGAAGGGTATTTTAAAACATATGCTTAACCCTAAGGATACAAGGATTCTATCCACGAATGATGAGAACATTCGCATTGCGGCCCAGTTAATACAAAATGGTGATGTTGTTGCAATGCCGACGGAAACCGTATACGGGCTTGCTGCCGATGCTACAAATCCCAAAGCTATAAGAAGAATTTTCAAAATCAAGGGGCGACCGCAAGACAATCCCCTCATAGTTCACATAAGCGATATTTCAATGTTAGAAAGATTAACGTCTAATGTGCCGAAAATCGCCCACGAATTAGCAAAGGATTTCTGGCCGGGGCCGCTTACAATAGTCCTGCCAAAATCGAATCTAATACCATATGAAATATCCGCAGGACTTGATACTGTTGCAATTAGGATGCCGGACCATGATGTAGCAATTCGATTGATTAATGAGAGTGGCGTTCCTATCGCTGCACCATCGGCGAACAAATCGGGGAGCCCGAGCCCGACAACTGCAAATCACGTTTATGATGATTTAAAGGGGCAAATTCCCATTATACTAGATGGCGGAAGTTGCAAAATCGGATTAGAATCAACGGTAGTTAAAATAGAGAATGATATGGTTGTAATTTTGCGACCAGGCATCGTCACAATGGAAGATATAAAGGCACGTGGCTTTACAGCGATACTTGCTAGTGGTGTATTTGAGCCACCCGATGACGATACGCCGACAGAATCGCCTGGTATGAAATACAAGCATTATTCGCCAAGGGCTAAAGTAATTCTAGTCGATTCAGATATAAATAGATTCATTGAATATGCAAATAGTAATTTTACTGATGGTGACTTTTGTTTGATATTCGACGATGATAGTGCAATAATGCACCTACCGCATTTAACATACGGTGGGGATTCACGGGAGCAAGCAGAGCAGCTCTTTACCAAGCTAAGGGAGCTTGACAAATTAAATGCTAATAGAGTTTTTGTAAGATGCCCGAATAAGGATGGCATCGGATTAGCGGTATATAACAGGCTGCTTCGAGCGGCAGGATTTGAGGTGGTTGTCATTGAATAGGGATTCTGATATAAAGGTTATCGGCTTAACAGGACCGACGGGTTCCGGTAAAACAACTGTAAGCGAGGTATTTGCTAAGTCAGGTTATTATATTATTAATGCCGATAAGGTATCAAGAGATGTTATAGATAATACAAGTAGCTGCATAAAAGAATTGGCTGAGGAATTTACTGATGCCATCTTAAATACAGACGGCACTCTAAATAGAAAAAAACTTGGGGAAATGGTGTTCAACGATAAAGCCAAATTAATTCATCTTGGCAGTATCGTATATCCTTATATAACAGCACGCATCCTAAAGACGCTCAACACCCTTGAAAAAGATGGTGTTCGCATGGTTCTTCTTGATGCACCTACACTCTTTGAAAGCAATGCTGATGACTTTTGCAGTTTAGTTGTATGTGTAAATGCCGATGTTAATAAGCGCCTAAACTATATTATAAAAAGGGATAATCTAACCGAGGATCAGGCGCTAAGCAGAATAAAATCGCAACCTGAATTTAGCTATTATGCAAAGAGGAGCGATTTTATATTACAAAACGATTCGGACATACAAACATTGGAGTCAATGGCGAGTGAAGTAGCTAAAAAAATATGGGAGTATTACAATGCGAAAGTTACATAAGCGTAAGGGGCCGACTCGCTTTTTCCTTGTGTTAATTTTGTTAATCGGGCTTGTGGCCTTGCTTTATGGCGATAAGCTTTATTATAAATTCGCATATCCAATCAAATATGAAGATATAATCGATAAATATGCTGAAGAAAATGGAGTTGAGAAAACTTTAATTCTAGCTATTATTAGGACGGAAAGCGGTTATGATAAGAATGCCGTATCTTCAGCAGGTGCGTCGGGACTTATGCAAATGATGGAAGATGCCTTTGAGTGGACAAAATTCCGAATGAATGACGATAGTGATACCAGTTATGAAGATATTTTTGATCCCGAGGTTAGCATTAAATATGGGACATATATGTTAGCACTTCTTCTAGATGAATATGAAAATGAGGAGGAGGCAATAGCGGCATATCACGCAGGCAGAACCCGTGTAAATGGATGGCTGTCCAACAAAGAATATAGCGAAGATGGAATAAAGTTAGATATAATACCTATTAAGTAAACCAACCATTATGTATATAAGGTAATGAAGGCATGGGATATATATAATAGCATGGTTAACGACATATAAGTTTTGGGAGGATGGTTAAAATGGACAAAAAAAAGAGCGAGGCAAAGAAGTTAAAGGAGAAGCTACTAATTAACTATGAGAATTCTGGGCTAACATTGAGTCATGAATTCATGAATGAGACCGATGCATTTTGCGAAGATTATAAGGAGTTTTTAGATAAATCTAAAACTGAAAGGCAAGCGGTGAATACATCAATTGCTATGGCTAAGGAGCATGGATTTACCGAATATGAAAAGGGAAAAAAGTATGTTGCCGGCGATAAGGTATACTATAATAATCGGGGCAAGGCATTAATCCTTGCTGTAATCGGCGAAGATTCGTTAGATAATGGTGTGAAGATTTGCGCATCGCATATAGATTCGCCAAGACTTGACTTGAAGCAACGCCCATTGTATGAAGAAGCCCAACTCGCCCTATTTAAAACGCATTATTATGGCGGTATTAAGAAATATCAATGGACAGCAATGCCGTTATCATTACACGGCGTGATTATGCGAGCTGACGGCACAAGTGTAGAAGTTAATATCGGTGAGGATGACAACGACCCAGTTTTCTGCGTAACCGATCTTCTACCGCATCTAGCACAAGAGCAAATGAAACGCACATTAGCGGAGGGAATAAAAGGTGAGGAGCTGAACATTCTTATCGGATCCCGCCCGTTTAAAGATGATGAAATCAGCGAAAAAGTTAAATTGAACATCATCAATATCCTACACGAAAAGTACGGAATTATTGAGGCTGATTTGCTATCGGCAGAGCTTGAGGCAGTGCCAGCATTCAAGGCTCGTGATATTGGATTCGACAGGAGTATGATCGGCTCATACGGTCACGATGATAGAGTATGCGCATACACATCCCTCATGGCTACGCTTGAATGTGAAAAGCCTAAAAAGACAATAGTGACCGTTCTAGCAGATAAAGAAGAAACGGGGAGCGATGGTAATACAGGGCTCAAGTCGGCTTTTCTAAAATACTTTATTGCAGATTTGGCAGAGCCGTACGGAATATTGGGAAGAACGGTTCTCTCTAATTCTGAATGTTTATCCGCGGATGTCAATGCAGCATTCGACCCTACATTCCCCGATGTACACGAAAAAAGGAACTGTGCCTATGTAAATTACGGTGTAGTAGTAACGAAGTTTACTGGCGCTAGGGGCAAGGCAGGCACGTCGGACGCATCGGCCGAATTTGTTTCAAGAGTAAGAAATGTATTTGATGAGAATAATATCATTTGGCAGACCGCTGAACTCGGCAGAGTCGACCTCGGCGGCGGCGGAACAGTTGCAGCCTATATTGCAAATCTAGATATTGATGTGATTGATGTTGGTGTTCCCGTACTTTCAATGCATTCGCCATATGAAGTAGTAGCAAAAAATGATGTCTTCATGGCATATAAAGCATTCGATGCTTTTATTAAAGACTAGAATAGATAGTAAATAAATCCTCCAGCTTTAGTTGCTGGAGGATTTTTTGTGCCCAAAACGCATTATCTAACTAAGTCGACAAGAATATTAAGGATAAGCCATAAACTTGTCACTCCAATCGACAAGCTTTACTCATGTCCACACCATATAATTATGTTATGGACATTTTAGAGAGGGCGATTGTATGACAACAATATATGTTGATGTTCTTATCCTTGTAAATATATATGTGAATTACTTCCTTATAAAAACTACTAATGTTTTTATGCACCGAGATGTGAAAAACATTAGATGCGTAATCGGCGCATTTATCGGAAGCTTGTTTTCGCTAATAATATTAGCACCATCGATGGGGTTTATATCAACTTTACTCATTAAGTTAATTGCGGCATTCACGATAATATTAGTTACATATGGATATCCTAATAGCCGCACATACTTGAGAATATCTTTGATTTTCTTTGTTATTAATTTTGTATTTGCGGGTGTGATGCTCGGACTATGGCTGCTTGTATACCCCGTCAATATGTTCTACAAAAATGGCAGCGTCTATTTCGATATATCGTTCATCACGCTAGCATTATCAACAATAATCGCTTATTTTATTGTTAAGGCAATACGATATGCTCTTGATTATCGTGCCGGTCTTGATAGAAGGGTAACGGTGGGGATTGATTTTTGCAAGAACAAAGTTGAAGTTAACGGCTTTGTCGATAGTGGGAATACCTTAATGGACACTTTTTCAGGTATGCCTGTAATAATATGCGATTATGGCAGGATTGAAAGTATACTCCCTATTCAATATCGGGAGGTTCTTGCGGATGGCGATTATCATAATATTGAGAATCTTATTACAACGCAGGATTCTTTATCTGGAATCCGCCTTTTGCCTTTTAGCACGATTAATTCTAGTGGTATCATACCCGCTTTTAAGGCGGATAATATTTATATAAAAGGGGAGGGAATGAGAGCCAAGCCAGTTAAAGCACTGATTGGCATTAGCAACAACAGTCTTAAGGGGGAGGAATATGGGGCAATACTCAGTCCGAAATTACTAATTTAATGAAAGGATTTAAGCAGATGAAAGGTTTATTCACAAAGGTACGCACAAGAATAAGGTTATATATGATAAAACTTAGCCTACGTGGTGATAAGGATGTTATATTCTATATAAATGGTTCGCAAACACTGCCCGCACCATTATCTAAAGAGGAGGAGCAAGAAGCATTCAGGGAATTGGCAATTGACAGGAGTTTATCGAGGGATAAATTAATTGTGCACAATTTAAGATTAGTTGTGTATATTGCAAAGAAGTTCGAATCGACAGGGATAGGTATAGAGGATCTAGTTTCAATAGGTTCAATGGGTTTAATTAAAGCAGTAAATACATTCCGCCCTAGTAAAAACATAAAACTTGCTACATATGCATCAAGATGTATCGAAAATGAAATTCTAATGTTCTTACGTAAGTCAAGCCAATATAAAAATGAGATTTCATTAGATGAGCCGCTTAATACGGACTGGGATGGTAATGAATTGCTGCTATCCGATGTACTAGGTACCGATGGCGACTGCGTTAATAGGAATATTGAAAGTGAAGTTGAAAAAAGCATCTTACGGTCGGCGGTTGACCGCCTAGATGAGCGTGAAAGGGATATAATGCAAATGAGATTCGGGCTGCGTGATGGGAAGGAACGAACGCAAAAGGAGGTTGCAGATACAATTGGCATTTCCCAGTCATATATTTCAAGATTAGAAAAGAGAATAATTAAAGGATTAAAATCAGATTTAGAGAAGATAATTTAATGCTTTTGGATAAAGTTACAAATAGATTGACAGTATAAAAAAACCACTCTCGCCAATACTGAAATTAGAGTATTAGCGGGAGTGATTTTCATGAGTTATAATAAAGTTGAAATAAGCGGTATATGCACATCAAATTTAGTAGTATTAAAAGAATCTGAAAAAATGGATCTTCTAAAAAAGATGAAAGAGGGTGACGAATCAGCCAGAGATAAGCTAATTAACGGCAATTTGCGACTTGTTTTGAGCGTCATTCAGCGATTCATGGGCAGGGGGGAGAATCCTGATGATTTATTCCAAGTTGGTTGCATTGGCTTGATGAAGTCAATTGATAATTTTGATACATCGCACAATGTTCGATTTTCCACCTATGCAGTTCCGATGATTTCAGGTGAATTGCGGCGCTATCTTAGGGACAACAATCCTATCCGTGTTAGCCGCTCATTACGTGATTTAGCATATAAAGCAATGCAAGCAAAAGAGAAGCTGACAAACGATAATTTGAGAGAGCCGACAATAGAAGAAATAGCAAAGGAAATCGGCTATACTAAAGAGGAAGTTGTCGTTGCACTTGAATCAATTAGCGATCCGATTTCATTGCATGAACCCGTCTATTCGGATGCGGGCGATACAATCTATGTCATGGATCAAGTGGGGGATAAAAATGATGATAATAACTGGTTAGATGAAATAGCACTAAAAGAGGCTATCGAAAGATTAGGAAAGAGAGAGAAAAAGATTCTCCATTTAAGATTTTTCAAAGGAAGAACGCAGGTCGAAGTTGCTCAGGAAATCGGCATTAGCCAAGCGCAAGTTTCACGATTGGAAAAGGGCGCCTTAACACGGATTAAAAAGCATATCTAACGTGCATAGCTTCATTCAATAAAATATGGCGCTACACCTATCTAAAATACCATTAATATATGCGATAACGACACCGTAATTTGTGATGGGGACACCTAATTCTTCGCAAGTATTCAGCCTTGTTGATATCGCCTTTTTATTTATCATGCAACCACCGCAATGAATAACAAGATCGTATTCTGATAAATCGTCGGGGAAGTCGTGCGAAACAGAATATATGAATTCAAAATCCTTGCCAGTAAATGCTTTTAGCCAGCGTGGAATTTTCTCACGACCAATATCTTCGTGCGTTACATTGTGGGTGCAAGCCTCCGCCATTAGGATTTTTGCACCATTTGGCAAGTTTTCAATAGCCCTTGCGCCATTGATGAATGTGCGTATTCCACCATTCTTATTAGCAAGCAGCATTGAAAATGATGTGAGCGGAATTTGCGGCGGCACAAGCCGCTCCACCGAGCTGAATATTTTTGAATCCGTTACTACTAAATGAGTTTTAGGTAATTCATTTAAAGTATCCTGAACTTGATTTTCTTTTACGATGGTGCATTTAATATCGTTATCAAGACAATCCCGTATCAATTGCACCTGTGGGAGTATTAGCCGTCCTTTCGGGGCGGCTATATCTATTGGTATAACAAGGAGAACCGTGCTATTCCTGTCCAGCAAATTGCCAATGATAGTGTCATCGCTTCCTGTAATTTTCTCTAGTTTGCCGATTATCTTCTTTTTAAGCAAGGTAATTGAATTCCCATCTTGAAGTGAGATGAAAGCAGCATTCGGGAATTCTGCCTTAAATCGTGATATAGCCCCTTCATCAACTAAATCGCATTTAGTGAATACCAAAATAAAAGGCGTCTTTCTCTTCTCTGAATTAGCACGGGCTTCCTCATATGAAGATGGGTCGAAGTCAGTAATATCGGCAACATATAGCATTAAATCCGCTCTAGCGAGAATAGCATTAGTCTTTTTCATTCTTTTGATGCCAAGTTCCGTATCATCGTTAAGACCGGCAGTGTCTATCAAGGCAACTGGTCCATATGGGTTAAGCTCCATAGCCTTAATGATAGGATCGGTAGTTGTGCCTTTCTTCTCAGATATTATTGCCAATTCCTGCCCTAGAAGTCTATTAAACAAGGTGGACTTGCCAGAATTGGCATTGCCTATCAGGGCAATGTGCTTTCTATTTGCGATGGGGGTGGATTGCATATTATCACCTCAAGTAAAATTATACGAATAAATCACGTTGCCCAGCTTTTAACTTTTCTATATTATCCTTAACAAGACCTTTAACACTTTCATTTTCTACATTTTCAATATGCTTTGCGATAGTTTTCTCAGCCTTTAATTTGAAATCGTCATCGCCATAATCTAGCGCATATTCCTGCAAAGTCATTAAAGCATTAGGCAGGCATACATTCTTGATGTTGCCGCTTTTAGCAAGTTGCATAAACCTATCACCAGTTCGCCCGTTTCGGTAGCAAGCAGTGCAGAAACTAGGAATGAAATCTTCGTCCATTAACCATGAAATAATGTCTTGTGCGCCCCTATTATCAGCTAATTTAAATTGTGAGCCACCATGTTCCCTAGCTTGATATCCGCCAACTTCAACCGACGAACCAGCACTAACTTGCGATATACCTATGTTAATTAATTTTTTGCGTAATTCGACATTTTCCCTTGTTGAAATAATCATTCCCGTGAATGGAACGGCAATCCGGATTATCGCTACAATTTTGAGGAATTCTTCATCCGATAAGATGTGTGGATAGTCGTTTGTATCCATACCATCAGCCTTACATAAACGGGGAGAAGATATTGTATGGAATCCAACTCCGTATTTCTCTTCTAAATGCTCGTTATGCAGCATCAATCCTAGCACTTCAAAGCTAGCATCATACAGTCCGAAAAGCACACCACCTCCGACATCATCAATGCCGCCCTCCATAGCACGATCCATTGCAGTCAAATGGTATTCATAATTGCTTTTTGGGCCAGCAATATGTACCCTTTCATAAGTCGGCTTATGATAAGTTTCCTGAAATAGAATATAAGTGCCAATATCAGCAGCCTTAAGCTTCCGATAATTCTCAATAGTTGTTGCCGCTATATTGACATTAATTCTTCTTATTTCGCCATCTTCATTCATATCATAGATAGTTTTCATACTTTCAAGGATATAATCTATATCACAATTAACGGGATCTTCTCCCGCCTCAAGCGCAATGCGCTTATGCCCCATTTTTTCAAGTAGTTTTACCTCGGTTCTAATTTCATCCATTGTAAGGCGGCGGCGCTCATATTCATTATCGCAACGAAATCCGCAGTAACTACATTTATTTACGCAGTAATCACTCACATATAGGGGAGCGAACATGACGACCCTATCGCCGTAAATATGTTCTTTAATTTTGCCCGCTATCTCGAATATTCGATCTAAATGCTCTGGCTTCTTCGTTGCCAATAGTGACGCTACTTCTAAATGCGTTAGTCCTTTGAACTGGTCAGCCTTATCTAGAATATTGTTAATATCAGCATCAGTAGAGTCTTTTGCCTGTTCGAGGATTGAGTTAATATATTTTTCATCGATAAACATCTTAATTCCCACCAACTTCCTTTTTTGATATTGCCGTCTTCACTATAACATTTTTAATATTGCCGATTCTACCAGTGAATGAATTTATTTGATTCAATGTCCCGACAACTACTATCGACACAATGCCGATATCGCCATCTTCAAAAGGTATTCCCATGCGTCCCCTTACAATATCAACATATTCGGAAACAACTTGATTAAACTCCTTTTGTGACGAATTAGGGTCTTCTAGTATGGCGCTAATCACCGCTATTCTCAACATTCTCTATCAACCTTTCAGCAGAATCCTAAACAAAAATGCACCTGTAAATAAACAGGTGCACAAAATTAGTCCATTCCATAATAAATGAAATTGATATTTAAGCAACCTGCCAAATTAGGGTGATGCCCTTTTCTGTTAGGAAGATACATTTTATTATCAATATTAGTAAGACGAGTCTACCCAATATTGACTTGTTATAATATTAACACATTAATTTACTATTGTCAAACGCCGTTTAGGGCATATTAGAATTGATAAATAGTCTATTGACTTTATATCGGCATAGGTGTATACTAAATTTTAAAATCGACAATCTAGTTTTCAGAGTAATGGAGGTGTATTTATATATGGAACTTATAGATATTATAATTGTTGTGTCAGTTGTTAGCATTGTTACAATTACTCTTTTATTGCATAGAAGGTATATAAAGAAGAGTGGAAAAGAAATTAAGAGTAATGGCTGCGGATGCCACGCATGCGGTGTAGGACATGATCACGATACACAGGAAAATGCTTGTGACGATGGGCATACACATTGATGATTAGACGATAATTTTTAATTTTCGTGCTTGTTCTTGTCATACCCTCATTAAAAATGAACTATACTTATTATAGTAAGGTTTATTGCATGGGGAGTGTGGCAAATGGTATACTGCTTTAGTGATTTAATGTGCAAAGAAGTAATTAATATAAAGACGGGTACAAAAATTGGATATGTTGATGATTTAGAGCTTACCTGCCCCGAGGCGAAGATTATATCTATAATAGTGTTCGGCAGGTCGAAGTTTTTCGGAATTTTAGGACGTGAGCCCGATACGGTCATCAAGTGGTGTGATATAGAGATTATCGGTGAAGATACGATACTCGTGTGCTTTGATGAGCCAAGGAAAAGGCATAAAAAGCATGGCTTTTCAATGGAAACATTATTCAAGTAAAATTTAATTAAAACCATAGAAGAAAAACCCTCCCTAAAAATTATTATTTTTAGGGAGGGTTTTTGTCATTATTTTAATAAAGACGTTTAAGCAGTAATCATATAACAGCAAACGAGTTACATGAATACAGTGCCCAACTGATAGACTATCAATGCAACAACATATGCAACCACAATATGCACTCCAATGCTGAAAAGTAGCCAACGCCTCCGCTTTAATTCCCTCGCCATTACAACAATTGCTGAAATACATGGTGGATATAGCAGGGTGAAAACCATGAAAGAATAAGCCGATATAGGACTTAGAACTTCCCCCAAAGTTATTGTTAGTGCACTGCCGAACGATGCCGTCAATCCACCGATAATTGCCTCTTTCGCAGCTAAACCGGACAGCAATGCGCCACTAATTCGCCAATCGCCCAGCCCAATCGGCGACAGTAGGGGGGATATTGCCATTCCAATTTGTGCTAGAATGCTACTGCTCCCATTGTGAGCCTGCTTAAATGTAGGGGTGAGATTCTGCATTAACCACATCACGGCGCCCATAGCAAGAATAATTGTTCCAGCTTTCATAATAAATCCTTCAAGCTTATGCCAAGTATGACGAATTACATCTTTCATTTTCGGCATACGATACGGAACAAGCTCAAGTATGAGTGGGGGAGAATCCCCCCTTATAATAAATTTGTGAAGCAAAATGCCATATATTATCGATACTATTATCCCCAGCAAATATAAACTAAACAATATCAATGTGCGATGACTTTTAAAAAAGATTTCTATAAACAAAAGATAGATAGGAATTTTTGCACTGCATGACATGAATGGGGTGATTAAAATTGCAATCCGCCGATTTTGCTCACCTTCCAATGTTCGTGTTGCCATTACTGCGGGTGTCGTACAACCGAATCCCATTAACATTGGCACTATAGCCTTTCCCGATAGACCTATTCCTTTTAGAAATCTATCTGTGATAAAAGCGATTCTAGCCATATAACCGCTATCTTCTAAGATGGACATTAATATGAATAGAATCGTCATTTGCGGAATGAATGCAACAACTAAACCGACATTGAAGATAATTCCTTCAGTAATTAATCTTGCGAACCAATTTGATGCCCCTAAATTTATCAACATATCCTGTGTGTAATTCGGTAAAGCAATAGTGAAAAATCTTTCAAGATAAGTACTTAGGAGAGTGGGCACACGCCCAAATGTCAATGTAAATATTCCCAACATCACGAAAATAAAAATTGGTATAGCAAGATAGCGGTGGGTGAGTAGCTTGTCAAGTAGAAATATTTGCGGTAGTTGCTTTTTGATTATACCCTTTATAATCCTATCAATTAATGTATATCTTGCAATAATGACGAATGCCCTACCGTCAAGGTTATCCGCATTAGAATTGAAATCATCTATTATTCGATTTGCCTCTATAACGACTTCCCGCGGTAAATCCAGCTCGTTTAAAATATAGGTTTCGCCCGATAATATTAGTGATATGTAGAAGTTTATCGGGGAATCTTCCGGTACGAAGTCAGCGATGAGCCAATATAGATCGTCGACGGCATTTTGCATAATAGGATCGTATTTTATAGTGCTTGAAGCTAAATTCTTCTGTGAATTTAGTTCTTCTAATAGCGAATCTAAATTAGTGCCATAACGGGCACTTATAGGTATGCAGAGTATCCCAAGTCGTGAACCTAGAGCGGAGCAATTTATTTGCCCACCCATTGCTTCAACCTCATCGACCATATTGACGACGACTATCATCGGTATACCGAGCTCCATAAGTTGTAAAGTTAGATATAGACTGCGTTCTATGCAAGTCCCGTCTACGATGTTCAGTATAATATCGGGAGGATCTTCAAGCAAATACCGCCTAGAAACAAGCTCTTCCTCCGAATAACAATATTCTCTATTTAAAATGCCGAGCGAATATATGCCGGGCAGATCAATTAAAAGATTGTCAGAATCACGGACTCTACCTATCTTTTTCTCTACGGTAATGCCCGGCCAATTGCCGATGTATTCGCAACTATTAGTTAAAGCATTGAACAGCGTGCTCTTGCCCGAATTAGGATTACCTACTAGGGCTATTTTGCAGGACATTTATACCTCACATCCTTTTTGGTGGATGGATTTTTCAAGCACATAAATTTCAGATGCCTCCGAATGCCTTAGTATAAGTGAGTATCCCCTAAAATAAACTTGCAAAGGATCGCCAAGCGGAGCGACACGAACAATTACTATTTTCGTGCCAGGGATTAACCCCATTTCTAAAAGGCGGTTTCGTGCCTTTTTCTCATTGAGGATAGTGGTTATAATGCCGACTTTCCCGATAGGCAATTCGACAAGTGATGAATCTTCACTATTAATAGGCAAACAAAATCCCTCCTGAAAAATATACATGCTTTAAAACATACATATGATTCAAAGAGGGTGTTTATTCTACATAATAATTATTGTAAGATTATTATTTTTTCAGGCTGTGATGTTTTAAATACGAATTTATAAATCCATCAATTTCGCCATCCATTACGGCATTAATGTTGCCTATTTCATAGCCCGTACGATGATCTTTCACAAGCGTATAGGGCATGAAAACATATGATCGGATTTGCGCTCCCCATGCGATTTCCTTTTGTTCGCCCTTAATATCTTCTATTCTGTCTAGATTCTCACGTTCCTTAATTTCTGCCAGTTTCGAAATAAGCGCTTTCATGGCAACTTCACGGTTTTGATGTTGACTTCTTTCATTTTGGCAGGATACAACAACACCGGTCGGCAAATGCGTTATTCGGACTGCCGAATCTGTCATATTGACATGTTGACCGCCAGCGCCGCCCGCACGGTAGGTATCGATACGTAAATCTTCACTACTAATTTGCATATCTACATCTTCGCCGATTTCGGGAATTACCTCTATGGCGGCGAATGATGTGTGCCGTCTTCCAGAAGAATCAAATGGCGATACCCTCACCAAACGGTGAACACCCGATTCAGCCTTTAAATATCCATATGCATTAATGCCCTCAATTAAAATTGTCGCACTCTTTAATCCAGCTTCTTCGCCGTCAAGATAATCAAGCAGTTTTATCTTGAATCCGTGCCGCTCAGCCCATCTACAATACATACGATAGAGCATCTGTGCCCAATCTTGCGCTTCAGTACCGCCAGCGCCAGGGTGGAACGACATAATGGCATTGTTTTCATCGTATTCGCCAGTTAACAGGGTGGTAAGCCTAAGTGTGGAAAGATTTTTATAAAATTCATTAGCCTCATTTTCAATCTCCTCTAGCAGGGAGTTATCGCCGTCTTCAATAGCAATCTCAATCATTGTCAAAATATCGTCATAGGAATTAACTATCCTATTAAAAGTGTCGACGGTATCGTTTAATGAACGTAGTTTTTGCAGAATTTTCTGTGTATCTTCAGCACTGTCCCAAAAATCCGCCGATGATGTTTGTTCTTCTAGTTCCGCCACCTGTGAACGGATACTATCAATATCTAAAGCTTCAGAAAGTTCGCTTAGTTCACTTTTAGTATCGATTAGCTTTTGTCTTAACTGCTCATATTCTATCATAAATTAAATCTCCTCAATATCAAAATCCAAATTATAAGCCTTCCTCATATATAATTATAAACCACAAACCTTAATATGTAAAGTTTTTTTATATAAGGTATCATTTTATAGGTAAATATGCTATAATGTATTCTATATATTTAAAGCAAGGGGGCTAATTATGACTAGATTTGCAGGTGAAAAGTGCATTGTATGTTCTGAGGAGTTTGATAAAGATGATACTATTGTAGTGTGTCCCGAATGTGGAACGCCATATCATAGAGTTTGTTACGATGAAGAGGGAAGATGTATTAATGATGACCTCCATTCGAGCGGGAAGGCATGGGAGCCAGTAAAGAAGCAGATTAAAGATGCTATCGACGAGAGGAAATGCACACGTTGCGGCGCTCTCAATCCGCCATCTGGCTTATTTTGTGACGTATGTGGAACACCGCTTGACAAGGTTGTTAATGGCGCACAACCAATGGAAGAAGAAATGCGAAATCCAATGCGGACAATACCGCTTAATCCATATATTAATCCGTTCGGGGGTATTAATCCCGATGAAAAAATAGAAGGAGTATCCGCAACCGATATTGCCATCTTTTTAGGGCAGAGTACACATTATTTCTTGCCTCAATTCAAACGTCTGTCGACTAGCAAAAGCATTTTCTCATGGAATTGGGGGGCATTTATGCTCAACTACTTCTATGCCTTTTTCAGGAAGCTAAACGGCTTTGCAGTGGCGGCATTTATTTTAATAGCGACAATACAGATACCATCAACAATAGTAATACTTGATGAATATTTCAGAACAATGGATTTTTTCTCGAGGACATTTAACCCTGTTTTAGTAGAAAAAATGCTTAGCCTTTCAGGAATAGTTACAGTAATAGTCCTGGTAGCGAGGTTTTTTATAGGTGCATTTTTCAATTGGTTCTATATGAAATATACGGTAAAAACAATAAAATCAATGAAAGATCGTTATCATGATACGCAAGAATATCATTTAGCATTAGCTAAAAAAGGCGGCACATCGCTTAAGGGAATTCTATGGGTATTTGCATTACAAGCAATTATGTACGGGATTGTATTACTTGTGTTTTTTAAATAATTATCACGAATGGGAGCTAAAATAGTATGAATAAAAAAGTCAAAAAAGCGGTAATTTTAGCGGCTGGATTAGGGACAAGGGTCCTACCAGCGACAAAATCTTCACCTAAAGAAATGCTTGCGATAGTTGATAAACCCGCAATTCAATACATAGTTGAAGAAGTCGTAAATAGCGGAATTAAAGACATTCTCATTGTTGTAAGCAGGGGAAAGTCGGCGGTGCAAGATCATTTTGACAGATCGCCGGAACTTGAATATGCATTAAAAAATTCGGGCAAGACCCAATTATATGATGAAGTACTTAATATAGCGAATTTAGCGAACATCCAATACGTTCGCCAGCAGGAAATGCTCGGCACGGGCAATGCAGTAATGTATGCAAAAACTTTTGTCGGTGATGATCCTTTTGTAGTTCTATATGGTGATGATGTTATTATTGGCGATGATCCAGCAACAGCACAAGTATGCAGGGCATATGAGGAATTTGGCAAAGGCGCAGTAGCGATGAAAGAGGTTAGCACAGATCTTGTAATGAAATATTGCTCACTTGATACTAAGAGCATTAAAGATAATATCTATCATGTTACCGATATGGTGGAGAAGCCTACTCTAGAGCAAATCATATCAAATTTTGCTATCTTGGGCAGATGTGTATTACCGGCAGAAATATTCGACATACTTGAGAGAATTCCACGTGGCGCAGGGGGCGAATTCCAGCTCACAGATGCGATGAAAGTTCTATCACAAACTAAAGGTATGGTAGGAGTCGACTTCACTGGAACAAGATACGATATGGGGAGTAAGCTAGGTATATTACAAGCAACTGTTGAAGTGGGATTGAAGCATGAAGAAATAGGAGAAGACTTCAAAGCATACTTAAAAGAAGTTTGCGAAAGGTATTAATAAATGTTGACAAGCTTATAATATTCTGATATACTTTTAATGTTATCCTTGCCCATATAAAAAGATGGGCCAAAGACCAGAAGGAGGTGTATATAATGCCAAAAGTAACAGGTACGTATGAAACAATCGTTATCTTCAACTTGAAAAAAGGCGAAGAAGCAGCTAAAACTCTAGCTGAAAAGTTTAAGGCGTTAATTGAGGAGAATGGAACTATCGATGAAATCGACGAATGGGGGAAGCGCAGATTAGCGTATCCAATTGATGACGAAACCGAAGGATTCTATGTTCTTTATAACTTCAATTCTAAACCAGATTTCCCAGCTGAGCTAAAGCGTGTACTCGGCATAACTGAAGGTGTTTTACGCTCGTCAATCATAGCAAAATAGGAGGTATCTGTATGTTGAATAGAGTAATCTTAATGGGCAGACTTACTGCCGATCCGGAACTCCGCCAAACGCAAAGTGGCATATCCGTGCTTAGCTTTTCGATTGCGGTAGATAGGGATTTCACACCGAAAGGTGAGGAGAAGCAGACCGATTTTGTTAATTTAGTAGCATGGCGTCAAACAGCCGAGTTTATCTCAAAATACTTTTCTAAGGGCAGAATGATTGCCGTTGAAGGTAGTTTGAGAGTGCGTAATTATGTGGATAGCAATGGAAATAAACGTGTAGCGACCGAGGTTGTTATCGATCGTGCATATTTTGCCGATAGTAAGCCTAGCGGCTCTAGTACAAACACATTTTCCACTCCACAACACCCAGCGAATACGCAGGACAACGCTGGAACATCAATCTCAATTGGCGATATTGGTGAATTTGAAGAAATTGATGATGATGACGGTTTACCGTTCTAGATTTTATACGATAGGAGGCATTGAGTATGGAAAGAGATAGACAGCAACGTTACAATAGACGTTCCCGTAGGAAGGTTTGTCAATTTTGCGTTGATAAAGTCGAGGAAATCGATTATAAAGATATTTCCAAGCTAAGGAAGTATTTGACTGATAGATCGAAAATCTTGCCAAGACGTGTTACAGGCACTTGTGCGTTACACCAACGTGAACTCACAATTGCAATTAAACGTGCCCGTCACGTAGCTTTAATCCCATATACAACTGACTAATATATTTAGTTTAGTAAAAAATAAACCAGTTAATATTATAATATTAACTGGTTTTTATTATGCGGTTTTAAGCGCCGATCTGAAAATACTCCGATAAATGGCGGGAAGCTTTCATATAAAAATACTCCCCTTAAATGGGGAGTATTTCAATTCTATGCAATTAATAGAGATTCATTCTGGTGCGGATGACAGGACTTGAACCTGCACTTCCTTGCGAAAATTAGCCCCTCAAGCTAACGTGTCTGCCTATTCCACCACATCCGCAATGCTAAAAGTAACCGCCTTTTTATCGGCGCAAGATAAATTATATCATCTTTTAGTTGTGATGTCAATACCATAAGCAAAATATTTTCACAAAGAAATTTGAGCTATTATTGTTGGCTTTTCGCAGCTTGTATTTATTCAAAGTCAGTTGATTTTTGTTGCTTTTTCGGCGGTGGATCGACGATATGTTCTACACTTCCCGAATATGCGGATGTCGCAGTTGGTAGATTTTTTTGCTCTAATCGGTATTCAACCAGTGAGCGAATTAACATATAGAGTATTGAGAATAGCGGAACATAGATAATCATACCAGCAAAGCCGAATAATCCTCCACCGACTAATAGTGCGAATATAACCCAAAACGCTGAAAGTCCTGTCGATTCGCCTTGTATTCGTGGTCCGATGTAATTGCCGTCAACTTGTTGCAGAATCAATATAAATACAAGGAACCATATCATTTTTATTGGATCGACTAGCAGAATTAATAATGCACTCGGTATCGCACCGATGAATGGACCAAAGAAAGGAATAATGTTCGTGATTCCTACAATGACGCTAATAAGCACTGTGTAGGGCATCTTCAATATTGTCATACCAATAAAGCATATAATTCCGACAATAAGAGAATCAAGCAATTGACCCATTATCGAACGAATCAGAACAGTATTTAATTTCCTATAAACTTGAATTATCCTCATACAAGACCTCGGCGGCAGTATTGAGAACAACATCTTCTTTGATTGCGCAACGAACTTCTCCTTGCTAATGAGAATATATATAGATATTATAAAGCCTAATATAACGTCAAAAACTCCAGAAACAAATGCAATAATGGCAATAGTCGCATTGGAAAGCAATTTTTTCATTGTAGGCATTGTTTCAGTTAGGAAATCGGCAGTATATGTTGAAATTGTATCAATTTGATCATCTACTAATTTAGCTAAACTGGGATTTTTATCGACGAGATCCGTTGCCCAGTTTTGAACGTTGTTGATATATGTCGGCATATTATCTGCGATGCCGAATAAGCTTTCGATTACGGACGGAACAATGAATGCGATTATCGCACTGAATACGAGAATGGCTAATAAATATGTTGTTATAAGGCTTAACGCACGTGAAACTTTCTTCTTTGACTTTTTCTTAAATAATTTATTATAACACTTAAATTCGAAAAACTTGACAATGGGATTCAAAATATACGCTATGACGAAGCCCATAATGAACGGACTTAATATACTAAGAATTCTCTTAAGTAAGGATAAAAACAGATCGATTTTCGAGATGGTAAAGAGCAATAAAATGCTAACACCAATAACTATCAAAGCGTATATAGCAATGGTAGTGTATTTTCTATTCCATTCAATTTTCATTTCCATCCTCCTTCCTTTGTTTAATCATCATTATACATTAAGTTTGATGAAATTACTAGCACTTTATACAATTTTAATAGCATAACTTATTTTTCACTTAATATATCTAATACCGCCCTCATAGTCGATAGTGGTTCATCACCCTTTAAACTTATGCTTATATAAGGGCGTTGCATTTGCGAGAACATCACTCTACCCTTGAATTTGCCCGACAACTGTGCTATTTTCTTCATATCGGGTGAATCCACGTAGAATAGGAGTGAATTCGAACGTTCACTTATTTCAGTAATGCCAATTTGCGCCGCTAGATTGCGCATTAATGCAACTTCTACAAGTCCCGTTACGGCTTTCGGCGGGTCTCCATATCTGTCAATTAGTTCGTCTATAATGTCAGTTGAATCCTCAATACTTTTAATGCTTGCCAGTCTGCGATATATCTCTATTCGCTGTGCCGTACTTTCAATATAATTTTCGGGGATATGCGCAGGAATACGAATATCAACAAGGCATTCTTCTGTCGATGGGGGAGGGGCCTCACCTTTTTGTTCGGCAATAGCATCGGATAAAAGACGAAGATACATATCATACCCGACTGCCTCCATATGACCGTGCTGCCTATCACCTAGAATGTTGCCAGCGCCACGAATTTCAAGATCACGCATCGCAATGCGAAAGCCCGACCCAAACTGCGTGAATTCACGAATAGCGCTCAATCGCTTTGCCGCAATTTCCGTTAAGACTTTTCCACGTGTGAATGTGAAGTACGCATACGCACGTCGGTTTATACGTCCGACACGTCCACGTAATTGATATAGCTGGGATAATCCCATATGATCAGCATTTTCAATAATTAAAGTATTACAATTTTGAACGTCGACACCTGTTTCTATTAAAGTTGTGCATACAAGCACATCGATTTCACGCTCAATTAATTGCTTCCATACATCAAGAAGTTGCTTTTCCCCCATACGACCATGAGCAATTCCAATGCGTGCATTAGGTACAGCCTGAGCGACCCTATTAGCGCATTGATCGATTGTTTCAACACGGTTATGAATATAATAAACTTGCCCACCACGGCGAAGCTCCTTGTTAATCGCCGCCGCAAGTATGCCCATATCATGTTCGATGACATAGGTTTGCACAGGATGCCTATCCTGGGGAGGCTCATCAATTACAGACATATCACGAATTCCACTCATCGCCATATTTAGCGTTCGTGGTATCGGTGTTGCAGATAGTGTGAGTATATCTATATTTACGAATGCCTCTTTAAAGCGCTCTTTATGCATAACGCCGAATCGCTGCTCTTCATCGATTATAGCGAGTCCTAATCTTTTAAAAGCAATATCATCTTGCACAAGTCGATGTGTACCAACGACAATATCAATCTCACCTCTGGCTAGTTTTTTTATAATTTCTTTCTGCTGTTTAGGGGAACGGAATCTTGACAGAAGTTCAATTGTTATAGGGAATCCTTCCATGCGGGAAATCATCGTTTGATAATGCTGCCATGCTAGAACAGTTGTAGGTACCAGGATAGCACACTGCATTCCCTCCATGACGCATTTAAACGCCGCACGGAGCGCTACCTCAGTCTTGCCGAATCCGACATCACCGCACAGAAGTCTATCCATCGGTACGGGTCGCTCCATATCTTGCTTAATTTCCTTAATGCTCTGGAGTTGGTCGTCCGTCTCCTGATAGGCAAAATGATCTTCAAATTCCTTTTGCCATTCAGTATCTTCTGAAAAGGCGATGCCCTTTACACTCAATCTTTTTGCGTATAGCTTAATCAATTCGTCAGCCATTTCCTTGACAGCGGCACGCACTCTCTTGCGAGTTTTCTGCCATTCGGTTGAGTTAAGTCGATTGAGCTTTACGGAGCTATCTTCTTTCGGTCCGATGTATTTTGATATTAAATCTAGTTGCGTGACGGGAACATATAGAATATCAGTGCCCGCATATTTTATCTTAATATAATCTTTTATGATGCCCTGCCTATCGATCTGTTCAATGCCATCATACTTGCCAATACCGTGCGAAACGTGCACAACAAGATCGCCCGTCGTTATATCGGATAAGCTGCGAATCTCCTCACCTTTTTTTCGCTTAGCCTTTTTGCGGATTGGTGTTACGACTTTCGCATGGGTGATTACTGCCACTTTAGCATCGGGGTATTCTAGCCCCGAAGAAAGTGTCCCAGAGCTAACCTGCACCTTTTTAGCAATGAGCTTCTTAGGCTTAGCAATATAATCGGCAGGGATGCCACGATTACGCAAATCGTCGCTTAAAACTCTAGCAGATTTCTCTGTACCAGCAAGCACTAATGTTGCATAACCACGTTCGGTAAGAGATGATAAATCTTCTACAAGTAATTTTAAATCGCCACTCCATGATGATGTTTGCAATGCGTTAATTGCAGATAACTGCTTTAATCGCAATTCGGGAGTCGATCTTGCAAATATATCGAAATGCGCACAGGGGAGTTTGCTAATTTGCTGCTGATATTCAGCGTATTCTAACATATATTTATCCAGCCCACGGCAAAGAATGCCTTGTTCAAATAGAATACTTATATCTTCAGAATATATGGATAGGGCGGATTTTGCCTTTTCTTTCACATTGAGATATTCGCTAATTACTGCTATACCGTTATCGAAGTAATCTATAATACTTGCGGATTTAACGTAAGCAAGGGGGAGGTATTTATCCACATCGGACAAGTTAATTCCAGCGGAAATCTTCTCAATATCAGCATTTAAATTCGCCTTAATAGTATCGGAATTTTTGCCGCGCACAGATCCTATCAATTCTTCAATAGCGGCAATCTGTGAATTACTGCTATTAAAAAGCACTTCCAATGCTGGCGGAATTGAAACTTCCTCTAACGAATCGGTTCGCCTTTGCGTTACGACATCGAATGATGAAATTGTATCAATCTCATCACCCCATAGTTCAATTCGGACAGGATTCACCATCCCGATAGGGAACACATCAATGATAGAGCCACGTACGGCGAATTGACCCACATCTTCAATTTGCTCAAGGCGGGTATAGCCCGATGAAACGAGCTTATCCAGCAGGGACTTGACTTCAACTTCTTCCCCGGTTCCTAAGACGATTTGCCTATCTATGAATATATCTTTCGGTATAGTTAGTTGCAATACAGCCTCAATAGGTGCGGCGACAATGCCGCATTTGCCCGTCAATAGCATTGATAAGGTGCTAAGCCTTTTATATAGATACTCAAGTGATGCTGATTCATGCGATACGAACGCTAAATCTTTGATAGGGTAGAGTGCCGCAACATTGTCCGATAACATGCAGTTAATATCGTCGCAAAGTCGGTCGGCGCTAGCCTCATCCTCAGTAATAACTAGAATCGGCTTATCGAAATCCCTATATAGAGCGGAAATTAAATGCGCTTTGTGTATAGCAGAAAGGCCTGTTAAGCCAAAGGGGGTATCCCCCTTATTAATTGACTTAACAAGCTGATTATACTCTATTAAATGTTCTGCGGTATTTTGGAAAAGATCCAAGTGGAATACCTCCGTAGTTAAATTGCTTTAGTTATACATATTCATCGCTTTATTTATATTGTCATCAACAATTAACGATATGGCATCGACCGACTTTTCAAAAGCATCTTCCATTAAAGGAATTTCATCTTTTTTGAAGTTCGATAATACCCAGTCGGCAAGGTCATAATCTGGATGGGGCTTTGCGCCGACACCAATTCTAACACGAGGAAATGTATTCTTCCCCGTTAGATATATAATGTTCTTTAATCCATTATGCCCACCATCGCTACCTTTAATGCGAATGCGAATGCGTGAAGGTGATAGTGTTATATCATCGCATACTACTATCACATTTTCAATAGGTATCTTATAAAAATTCATCGCCTCTTGAACTGCTTCGCCACTTCTATTCATATATGTTGATGGCTTCATTAGAATACACCTTTTACCGTTTACAACAACATCGGCATATAGTGACTTAAACTTCAATTTCCATTTGCCGGCGCCGAATTTATCGGCGAATAAATCTAATACCATGAAGCCGACATTATGGCGGGTATGGGTATATTTATCGCCCGGATTGCCAAGTCCAACGATTAAGTATTGGGCGGGTCCTGCCGATTCGTTTGAATCGGTGCTTGCGATAGATTTAAACAACTCAAATATTTTCATCTAGTCCTCCGACTTGTGATATTTATACAGCCCTAATTAAACAGTGGGGATACAGGCTTATCTGCATAAATTCTCTCGATTGCCTGAGCAAAGACTGGTGCAACTGGTAGCAATGTGATTTTGTCAATCATCTTATCCTGTGGCAGTGCAATTGTGTCAAGAAGTACAAGTTCTTTAATTGGCGATTTTTCTATTCGCTCTATTGCAGGCCCGGATAGAACACCGTGCGTTGCACACGCATAAACTTCTTTTGCGCCGCCCTTTTCACACAGCGCTACGGAAGCATTGCATAATGTACCTGCGGTATCAATCATATCATCAACTAGAACAACAGTCTTATCTTTAACATCACCGATAATGCTCACAACTTCGGATACATTCGCTCTTTGCCTGCGCTTATCAACGATCGCAATTGATGCATCCACCCTATTAGCAAAATTACGTGCTCGGGTAACAGATCCCAGATCGGGCGAAACAATGACAATGTCATCTTTTTCTTCGCAGAATTTCTCTTTAAAGTATGGAGCAAGGAGTGGAACTCCTAAGAGATGGTCTAGCGGAATGTTGAAAAATCCTTGGATCTGTGCAGCGTGCAAGTCCATTGTTAAAAGTCGGTCAGCACCAGCAACAGTGATAAGGTCAGCAACTAATTTTGCTGAAATCGGGTCACGTGCCCTTGCCTTCCTGTCCTGTCTTGCATATCCGAAATAGGGGATAACAGCGGTGATTCGTCCTGCTGATGCACGTTTAAAAGCATCAATCATAATTAGTAATTCCATCAAATGATTATTGACGGGGTTGCTTGTCGACTGAACAACAAAAACATCCGATCCACGTACGGATTCCTTGATAGATACTTGTATCTCTCCATCACTGAATGTTTCGACACTCGACATACCAATTGGCAGCCCTAACTCATGTGCGATCTGGTTCGCAACTTTGGGATTTGAATTTGCGGTGAAAATTTTAATATCTTTCCCATGTAGATTCATCAAATTGTACACTCCTTGATTTTTTTGAATAGATTACCTTCTAAATTTATATTAAATGTAAATCTAGCCCTAAATTATTTTTTAAGCTTCCTTAAAGCGTACCCCTCCTTATTAGTTTGCGTCCCTCGTTCAATTCCTAGAGCATGATCTGGAACATCTTTTGTAATTGTCGATCCAGCCGCAGTATATGCACCTTCACCTATGGTGACTGGAGCTATCAAATTAGTGTTGCACCCAATGAAAGCCCTATCTTTTATGATAGTGCGGCTTTTTTTACTGCCATCATAATTGACGGTGACGCATCCGCAGCCGAAGTTGACTTTTTTGCCGACATCGCTATCACCAACATATGTTAGATGCGCAATAGATGTATCTTCCTCGATAGTTGAATTTTTAACTTCTACAAAATCGCCTATCTTTACGCCCGACTTTATTTCAGAATTCGGTCTAATGTGTACAAAGGGACCAATTTTTACATCGCTAGAAATTGTTGAATTATAGGCCTGAACCGAATTAAGTATGCTGCGGTTGCCGACAATGCAATTATCTATAACAGTATTAGGACCAATGACGGAATCTTCACCAATGATAGAATCACCTTTTATAATAGTGCCAGCATGAATTTTTGCATTGGCGCCTATTTTCACATTACGTCCAATAATAACGCCGTCTAAGCTGAGGAATTCAACTCCATTATCGAAATGCTTATTAATTACTTCATCGCTTGCTATTTTATGAAGATTATATAATGCTCGTTTGTCATTCGCACCTAGAATAATCTTCGGATCGTCTGCGGTGAATGCACCAGCATTGCCGCCCCTATTCAATATGATGGAAATAGCATCGGTGAGGTAGAATTCATTTTGACTATTATCGGATTCGAATTCATCTAAGATAGAAAGCAATGTGCTTATTTTAAACCAATATGCACCGGAATTAACTTCTTTTATTAGCAGCTGACTTTCGCTTGCATCTTTTTGCTCCACAATTGCCGATATCTTATCTGCATCTTTGACAATGCGACCATAACCGCTAGGATTATCAATAATTGCAGTTATAACAGTAACGTCATTATCGCACTCAGTATGTAAATTCAACGCATTAGTGATAGTTTCCTCATTCATGAATGGCGCATCACCGCATAAAATTAATACATTATCGCAGGTATTGCTATTTTCATTCAAGAATTTCTCCGCTTGCATCACGGCATGTGCGGTGCCTTTTCTCTCAAGTTGCAAGGCAATGTCGCACCTGCCCCCGAGATATTTTTCGACTACTTCATGTTCATATCCAGCTACAACGCACAACTTCTCCAGCCCTGAATTTTCACACGCTAATAAAACCCATTCAAGCATTGGCTCAAATAGGACTTCATTCAGGACTTTAGGGAGAGTGGATTTCATTCGCTTTCCGTCCCCGGCAGCAAGGATAATGGCGCAATTTTCATCCAAATAAATCATCTCCATTTTTTATATTTCACGAAACTGATTAATATTAAAAATTAATTCGACATTATAAATTGATGTGCTATGTTAATTTTAAGTTGATTTTTCTAAAAATTTGCCTTACTATTATTATTGCAAGTTTTCGCACATATTTCAAGCCTAATTTAAAACTTTGTACAAAAGTACTGTTTTCTGAACATTTTAGAGGAAATTTTTTTTATATTCGGTATGGTAAAAGAAGAAAATATATGCTATAATAACTTTATGCCGTAGCAAACAGGAATATAACGCTTATTCCTAGCACATCCAGATGAAGTGTGATGTGAAAGCATAAATTTCTTTTTTAGCGTGCTTGCAAGAATTCATTTTTGCGAGCATAAAGTTATGTGTCCAGTTTGAGCTACGAGATAAAACTTTATAATTTGGAGGTAGATTCAATGAGCAACAAATACGTTTACATGTTCTCAGAGGGGAACGGAACCATGCGTGAGCTTTTGGGTGGAAAGGGTGCTAACCTTGCTGAAATGACTAATTTAGGTTTGCCAGTTCCACAAGGGTTCGTTGTTACTACAGAGGCATGTACCCGTTACTATCAGGATGGACAAGCAATTGCTTCATCTATTGAAGATGAGATTTTCGCTCAATTGGCTGAGCTAGAGAAAATTTCCGGTAAAAAATTTGGAGATGGTAATAATCCACTTCTACTATCCGTGCGTTCTGGTTCTAGAGCATCAATGCCTGGAATGATGGACACAGTATTAAACCTAGGTCTAAATGACGAAGTTGTCGAGAGTATTGCAAAACTGACTGGCAACCCAAGATTTGCATATGACTCATACAGACGTTTTATCCAAATGTTCTCCGATGTTGTTATGGACGTTAACAAGGCTGCATTTGAAGAGATCATTGATGAGATGAAAGCTGAAAAAGGCATTGAACTTGACAATGAACTTACTGCTGATTGCCTAAAAGAAATGGTAGAAAAGTTTAAAGCATATTATAAAGAGCAAAAGGGCGAGGATTTCCCAAGCGATCCTAAAACTCAACTAATGGAATCAATCAAAGCTGTATTCCGTTCATGGGATAACCCACGTGCTATTTACTACAGAAGAATGAACGACATTCCTTCAGATTGGGGAACTGCCGTTAACATTCAAATGATGGTATTCGGAAATATGGGCGATACATCCGGTACAGGTGTTGCATTTACACGTAACCCTTCAACTGGTGAAAACAAGCTATACGGTGAATTCTTGATGAATGCGCAAGGTGAAGACGTTGTTGCTGGAACAAGAACCCCGCTTGAAATTGATAAGCTAAAAGAAATCATGCCAGAAATCTATGATGAGTTCGTAGAATATGCATTGAAACTAGAAAAGCACTATAAAGATATGCAGGACATGGAATTTACCATTGAGAATAAGAAGCTATATATGCTTCAAACTCGTGCTGGTAAGCGTACCGCAGCCGCTGCACTACAAATTGCTGCTGATCTAGTAGATGAGGGAATGATTACAGAGAAGGAAGCTGTTTTAATGGTAGACCCAAGACAGCTTGACGCTTTACTTCACCCACAATTCGACGATGCTGAATTGAAGAAAGCTACTCCAATCGGCTCCGCTCTACCTGCATCACCAGGTGCTGCAAGTGGTAGAGTAGTATTCACTGCTGACGATGCAGTAGAATGGGCTAATCGTGGAGAGAAGATTATTCTTTGCAGATTAGAAACATCTCCAGAAGACATCGAAGGAATGCACGTAGCAGAAGGTATTCTTACTGTTCGTGGTGGAATGACATCGCACGCAGCAGTTGTAGCTCGTGGAATGGGTATCTGCTGTGTATCAGGATGCGGTGAGATTAAAATTGATGAAGCAGCTAAGGAATTTGAACTTGGCGGCAATATTATTAAAGAAGGCGACTTCATTTCACTTGATGGTTCGGCTGGTAATATCTATCTTGGCGAAATTCCATCAGTTGAGGCAGAAATTTCAGGCAACTTTGGCAAGCTAATGGACTGGGCTGACAAGTTCAGAGAATTAGATGTTAGAGCAAATGCCGATAGTCCGAAAGATGCTGAAACAGCACTATCGTTCGGCGCTCAAGGAATCGGCCTATGCCGTACTGAGCATATGTTCTTTGAAAGTGACAGAATTTCAGCTATGCGTGAAATGATTCTTTCTAAGACAGTTGAACAAAGACGTGTTGCATTAGAAAAACTTCTTCCAATGCAAAGAGATGACTTTGAGGCTATCTATGAAGCTATGAAGGGCGCACCTGTTACTATACGCTACCTAGACCCACCTCTACACGAGTTCCTACCACAGGCTGAATCAGATATCATCGCTCTTGCAAAAGAGATGAATATCGAAGTTAAGGAACTTAAAGATACAATTACTGCATTGCACGAATTCAACCCAATGATGGGACATCGTGGATGCCGTCTAGCAGTTAGCTATCCTGAAATTGCAGAAATGCAAACAAAGGCTGTAATACAGGCTGCTATCAATGTTAAGAAGAAGAATCCTGATTGGGATCTAGTTCCAGAGATTATGATTCCTCTTGTCGGCGAAATTAAGGAGCTTCAATATGTTAAGGGCATAGTTGTAAAAACTGCCGATAAACTAGTTGAAGAATCCGGCGTCGATTTGAAATACACAGTAGGAACAATGCTTGAGATTCCTCGTGCAGCTCTTACTGCTGACGAAATTGCAAGAGATGCTGAATTCTTCAGTTTCGGTACAAACGACTTAACACAAATGACATTCGGCTTCTCACGTGATGACGCTGGAGGATTCCTAGATCATTACTATGATAAAAAGATTTATGAGAATGATCCATTTGCTAGAATTGATCAAAACGGCGTAGGCAAGCTTATGGAAATGGCAGTTAAGCTAGGTAAGCAAACCCGTCCTGATATCAAACTAGGCATATGTGGAGAGCATGGTGGTGACCCAAGCTCGATTAAGTTCTGTCATAACATTGGACTGAACTATGTATCGTGTTCACCTTTCCGTGTTCCAATTGCTAGACTTGCTGCTGCTCAAGCCGCATTAGAAAGTGATGTAATCCACGGTTAATTTCGAGTAAACAATAAGCACCCGTATTATGGCAGCTAGCCATAATACGGGTGCTTTTCTTCTTCTTTATAAGTAATGGGAAACGACTTTACACCGTTAATGTAAAGATTAATGATGATGTTCCGACAATTCGGCGATTTCCTTCGTTTTATGCACTGTACCGAATGGATGTTCGGGCGGCGCATAAATTGAATATAGCTTCAGTGGTTTATTGCCAACGTTAATAACGTTATGCCATGTTCCGGCGGGAATGACAATTGCGTAGTTCGGATTGACATTCTTTTGATAGTAGAGTTTATTTTTATCGCTTCCAAGCATTGCACATCCGCAACCTTCACTCACACGTAGGAACTGATCAACATCGGTGTGCATTTCAAGCCCGATATCCTCACCCGGATTCAGACACATCAACGTTATTTGAAAATGTTCTCCCGTCCATATAGCGGTTCTAAAATTTGAATTTCGAGCTGTCGCCGCAGCGATGTTGAACACGAGTGGCTCAGGTCCATAATCGCTAGGGCTAAAACATCCGTCTTTATCAATATTTCGTCTTCTGTTCATGCAATTAACTCCTTATAATGTGATTGCTACATCATATGAGCCTAGCATAGAAATAGTTCGATAAATGTAGTGTAGAACTGTTTGATAAGGAGTTTTGCGTACTAATCTTTATCGGATTTGTTTTTCTTATTCGGATTGCTCGGGAACCATCCTTTATCCACCCTGCTCACTTGCTCAAAAAGCTCATGAATACTCCATAGCAATGAAAATCCGAGTACTGCTAATAGAGATGATAAGATTGTTATATCCGACAAGACTGAAAGACAAATAAAAACTAATCCTAGAATTAGAAAGATGGGCCATGCCTTTACACCAAAGTAATATTCAGTTTTAATCACAACGGGGTGCAGCACTCCAATTATTAAGAATGCTCCTGCACCAATAATAACTCCTTCGAAAGACATAATATACTTCCTTTACTGTTTTATGAATGCAACTTCAATACTGAATTATGAAAGTTTTTTATACTATATCATAGATGAATCCTAGTGTCAAACTCAGTGAACTCTGTTATAGCAGAACACACTCATCACATTTTTCCGCATATCGCACCGCCGAATACCATGCAATAAAGGATATTAGAGATAAAAACGAGCATAATTTATATAAAGGAAAGGAAAGTGATGGTATGGATAATAAGAAAAAGTCTAGCACCGTAAGTGTAAATACCAAGGCTGAACAAATGATGGACTTACATGAAGTTAATACAGGCGCAGGGAAGCAAATGACGAGCGATTCAGGCTATAAAATTTCTAACGACCAACGGACGCTAAGGGCTGGTTTGCGTGGGCCGCTGCTACTAAGAGATACAAATTTTTATAGAAAGCAATCTCGCTTTAATCGTGAAAGAATTCCTGAAAAAGTCGTACACGCAAGAGGATTTGGATTATATGGGGAATTTGAGCTAACAAAGTCAATGAAAGATTGTACAGTGGCCGATTTCCTACAAGAGCCGGGGACAAAGACACCTGTCTTTACACGTTTCTCCAACTTTATTGGTAGTAAAGGTTCAAAGGATACGGCGGTGGACATTCGTGGATTTGCAGTCAAATTCTACACCCAAGAGGGGAATTATGATATGCTATCACTCCAATTCCCTGTATTCATCCTTGCCGATGCTATGAAATTTATGGATGTCACGCATGCAGTAAAGCCGAACCCTATTACCGATATTCCACAGGCGACCGTTGCTCACGATGATTTCTGGGATTATGTTGCTAGTAATCAGGAGTCGGCACATATGGTCATGTGGCTGATGTCATTAAGGGGGCGCCCAAGGAGCTGGCGCATGATGGAGGGGTGGCCGATCAATGCATTCCGCTTTGTCAATGCTCAGGGCAACTCAACATTCGTCCGTTTTGTATGGAAACCGAAACTCGGCGTTCATTCCATCTTGCTTGAGGAGGCAAATATTATCGGCGGTGCTGATCCTGACTTCCATCGTCGAGATATTGTTGAAGCCGTTGAGAGGGGCGCATTTCCAGAATACGACCTAGGGGTTCAACTGATTCCCGAAGAAGATGAATTCAAATATGATTTCGATTTATTAGATGCTACAAAAATCTGGCCAGAAGAAGTTGTTCCAGTCGAAATTATAGGGAAGCTAACTTTAAATAGATTAGTTGATAATTTCTTCGCTGAGGAAGAACAATCTTCATTCGACCCAGCAACACTAGTACCAGGAATCGAATTTTCAAATGATCCCGTTTTACAAGGTAGGGCATTCGCATATCGGGATACTGATTATCATCGTCTAGGTACGGCAAATATCAATGAAATACCTGTAAACAGTCCTATATGCCAGGTGAATACAAATCATCGTGATGGCCATTCAAAGTATAGAATCGACGTTGACGGATTGAACTTTCATCAAAATACAGCAGCAAAAAATACACCTGCTGAAGTTCCATTAGAAGATGGGGGATATGGATTCCATCCTACTAAGGTGGAGGGGAATGTAACGAGGGAAGTACCTAGTGCCTCTTTTGAAGATTTCTTTTCCCATGCACGTCTGTTTTGGAATAGCCTAGCAGATTTTGAAAGAAGGGATCTTGTCGATACCTTTATTTTCCATCTTCAATACGTCAAAAACAAGGAAATTAGGCAAAAGAACGTTGATATGTGGGCTAATGTCGATAGGGAAATGGCGTGTACTTTCGCTAAGAATTTAGGGGTAGATGAGCCGAAGGGCGGCAATGTCGCCGAAACTAGGAGTTCACCAGCAATTAGTATGGCGAATACAACCCATTCACCATGCACACAGAAAGTAGCGATATTAATTAGCAATAATTATAATGGCAAGGAAGTCCAAAGCATAGTTGATCTCCTTAAACAAAACAATGTATTTATTGATATAATTAGTGAAACAATCGGTCCCGTTAAGGGCAATGATGGCAATATTTTAGAGGCAGGCGAAACATTCAAAACTAAGCTGCCTGTTCTTTACGATGCTATTTATATCGTCGGTGGACAATCCGAAAGCCAAGCGCATTTCAATAGGAAAGTGACGGAATTTTACAATCACGCATATATGCATTATAAACCAATAGGAATAGCAACGACAGGGCTCGACTGTATAAACAATACGCAAGTTAATACTGCCG